>CAXNJC010000145.1:0-4828 GCA_964202525.1 Pirellulales bacterium | reverse complement strand
CGTGGAGCTCGGCCTCGATTCCCTGGAGCGCATGGAGATCGTGGCCAGCCTCGAGGAGGCCTTCGGGGCCCGGTTCCCCGAGCAGGTGCTGCCCCAGATCGAGACCTGCCGCGAAGTGACCGAGGCGATCATCGACCACATGCCGGCGGCCGCGCGGCAGCCCTCCGAGCAGTCGGTGCGGCTCGATGCGGAACTCGGCGCCGACGTCTGGGACATCGCGCAGTTCCCGGAGGTGCGGGCGCTCGAGCAGAACTTCGCGATGGTCCGCGACGCCGGGCTCGAGAATCCCTACTTCACGGTCCACGAGGCGTTGACCACAGACCGCACCCTGATCGGCGGGCGGGAGATGATGAGCTGGGCCACCTACAACTACCTCGGCATGTCGGGGGAGACCGAGGTGGCCGCAGCGGCGAAGAACGCGGTCGATCGGTTTGGCACCAGCGTGTCGGCGAGCCGCCTCGTCTCCGGTGAGAAGACGATCCACCAGGAGCTGGAGCGGGAGATCGCCCGGTTCGTGGGCACCGAGGATGCGATCACCTTTGTCGGCGGCCATGCCACCAATGAGACCGTGATCGGCCACGTGGTTGGCCCCGGCGACCTCGTGCTCCACGATGCCTTGTCGCACAACAGCCTGCTCCAGGGGGCGCTGCTCTCCGGGGCCCGCCGCCGGCCGTTCCCGCACAACGACTACGACGCCGCCGAGAAACTGCTCTCGCAGATGCGGAACCAGTACCGCCGCGTGCTGGTGGTGATCGAGGGCATCTACAGCATGGACGGCGACTTCGCCGAACTGCCGAAGTTCATCGGCCTGGCGAAACGGCACAAGGCGCTGCTGATGGTCGACGAGGCCCACTCGATCGGCGTGATGGGCGTGCGCGGCCGCGGCATCGGTGAGCACTTCGGGGTCAACCCGGAGGACGTCGACATCTGGATGGGCACGCTCTCCAAGGCGCTCGGCAGCTGCGGCGGCTACATCGCCGGCACGAAGACGCTCGTCCGGTGGCTCAAGTACACCTGCCCCGGCTTCGTCTACTCCGTCGGCCTGCCGCCGGCGGCGGCAGGCGCGGCGCTCGGCGCCCTGCGGCTGCTGCAGCGGGAGCCCCAGCGGGTGGAGCGGCTGCACGCCAACGCTCGGCTGTTCCTCCAGCTCGCCAAAGAGGCGGGCCTCGACACCGGCCCCTCGGGCGGGTCGGCGATCATCCCGATCATTCTCGGCAACTCGATGAACTCGCTGCGGCTCTCCCGCAGCCTGTTCGCCCGGGGCATCAACGTGCAGCCGATCCTCTACCCGGCCGTCGAGGAGAGCGCCGCCCGGCTGCGGTTCTTCATCACGTCGCGGCACACGCCGGATCAGATCCGCCGCACCGTGGCGGCGCTGCAGGAAGAGCTCTCCAAGATCGACCCCGCCTACGCCCGCCAGTCGGCGTGACCGCGGTCCGCTTGGACGAACCCGGGGCTGCACGCTACAAGAGCCCCATGCCCACCGAGACCACGAGCCACCGGCTCGTCCTGCCCGCCGATGCCAACCACCACGGCACGCTCTACGCGGGCAGCCTGTTGCGGTATGCGCTCGAGGCGGCCTACGCGACCGGCAGCCGTGCGGCCGGCCCGTCGGCCAACCTGATGCTGCGGCGGGTGCTGTCGCTCGAGTGCCGCCGGAGCGTGCCGGTGGGCACGCTGGTGGAGATCCGCTGCGGCGTGCTGCAGGTCCGCCGCGCGTACCTGGTCGTGGGAGTCGTCGGCATGCCCACGCCCGGAGGCACGCTGCCGTGGATGGATGGCCTGCTGGGCTTCGTGCAGGTGGACGCCTCCGGCCTCCCCGTGCCGCTGCCGCAGGCGGTCGAGCCCGTCGCGCCGAGCCCGCTGTGGCAGCCGCTCGTCGATCGGCTGGCCCGGCTCGCCGACATCCGCGGCGCCACCGGCGACTGGATCGCAGCCGGCTGGTGAGTCTGGCCCGCATCGCTCACGCGATGGCGGCTTCCTGACAACTCCCGGAAGCGTCACCGCGTCAGCGGTACGGCCGCTCCGCTCTCAGTAGTTGACCTCGATCCCGAAGTCGATGCCGTTGACGAACAGGTAGCCGAGGTCGTTTCCGGCCCGCGGGCCGACGCTGTTGTACACCCGGAGCTGGTTGTTGCTGTTCGGGTCTCTGCTCGGAGCGTCGACCGGCGGCGGCGTCCAGGACGGCACGTCGGTGTAGCCGGTCACATTGCCCGACGCGTCGAGCACAGGCGACGGGATGTCCTCGCCGTTCTGCGTTGCCACCAGGACCGGCTTGAGCGACGGCTCGAACGAGGTGTTCGTGCTCGCCCGCGTGATGCTGCCCAGCCACATGCCGGTGTAACCGACGTTCAGCGAGATCGCCTTGCTCACGCGGTAGCGGCCCCGGAGCCGCCACTCGCCGAGCGGGGCGAACACGAAGTTGTGCTCCGCGCTGTTGGTGGCGTTGGTCTGGCCCACGCCGTAGATCTGTACGAACAGCGGCGGCGCGGCGACCGAGTTCGAGGCGTTGGTTCCCTGGGCGACCGTGTTGGCGAAGGTGTAGGTCGACCGGAAGTAGTCAGCGCCGAGGGCTGCCGGGAAGTTCGAGCCGCGGTAGAGCGTGTTCTGCCAGTTCATGCCGGCCGTGAACCGCAGGTCGGTCTCGATCGACAACCGCCCCCGCTCGAACACGTAGTTGAGGCCGAACTCCGGCCCCACGATGTTGTTGTAGGCCGAGGTGTCCCAGCCGCCGAACTGAAGGTCTGTGACGCCATCTGGCGCGGTGCTCCCCGTGCCGGCGCCGGTGCCGTTGCCGACGAGCCCCGACGCGGGTGCTCCGTCGGCGGGGAACGGCGCCTGCGTGCTGCCGTAGTCGATGCTGTACCGATCGGCGACCTGCAGGTAGCGGGGGCCGAAGGTGAACCGCATGGTGCGAAGCTCTCCCGATCCGGCCTGCGAGAGGTTGCGACGGACCGCCCACGCGAAGCCCGCGGAGGTGAGTTCCGTGGAGTTCCGCTGGGTCAACGTCTGCGTGATGATGTGATCCGGGGGAGGGCTCTCGGAGGTGATCGTCGTCACGACCAGCGGGAAGCCGCCGTTGACGAGACCGCCGCCGCCCGCGACCGCCTGCTGCTCGAAGGTGGTCGTCGGCGAGTTCACCGCGAACGAGTTCGTGGTCGTGAACGCCTGGCTATCGGGTCCTGACTGGTAATAGTTGAAGAGCATGCCGTAGTCGTCGTAGATCCAGCCGCCCTCGAAGCGGTTGCCCCACTGCAGGTCGGTCCGCATCCAGTTCGTGTTGAGGTCGAGCCGCATCGGATCCGCCCCGAACACGTACAGCCCGGAGCCCGGATAGCCCGCCCGGATCAGATTGTTGTTGAGCTGGGCCACCGCGAAAGGCGAGAGTGGCTGCACGGGAATGAAGAAGTCGTTGAGGATCGGGCGCGACTGCGGCGGGGTGAGGGCCCAGTAGGTCCGGTCGTAGGTGAAGAAGATGCCTTCCCGCGGATCCTGGCGGATGGCGTAGTCCTGCAGGTCAGGCGGCGCGAACATCTGGAAGTCGTAGAAGTCCTGGTCGGGCAGGAGCGGCATCCAGTTCTGGCCCGCGCGGGCCGGCACCGCCGCGGCAACGACCGCTGCAACGGAGAGGACGGTCGCCGCCAGACGCCTGAATCGCTGTGTCGTAGCCATCGCTTGGGTGTCCCGTGGAGCAGGAGCCGATGTTCCGCCTCTGCGGATTCTCCCGTGGTATCGGTCGTGCCGGTGGTTCGGGTTGACGAAACTTGGCAAACCCTGACGAATCGAGGGGTCGTGCCGGCTCGTCCCGTCCGGTTCGTGGTCGCCGGGGCAGGATGGGGTATCCTGCGGAGGGGCCCACGATCGGCCCGACCTCCCCAGCCCCCGCCGGAGCATGCCATGCGAGTCGCCCCTGCCGTCGCCGTGCTGGTCCTCTGCGTCGCCGCCGCCGCCGCGACAGCCCGTGAGCCGGAGGCCGGCCCGGCCGTGGAGGCCGCTGCCGCCGATGCGGCACCCGAGTTTCTCCGGGTGGTCTGCGACGACGACGGCGAGCCGGTGTCGCTCGACACGGCGGTGGTCGAGTATCGCCGGCCGGACGAGGCCGCACGACGCGGCCGGCCGCTCCAGGTCGACCTCGTCGCGGCGGTGCACGTGGGGGGCGCCGACTATTACGCGACGCTCGACCGCCTGTTCGCCGACTACGACGCCGTGCTCTACGAACTCGTCGCCCCGCCGAATGCCCGCGTGCCCAAGGCGGGCCGCAAGCCTGCCGGTGCGATCGGCACCGCTCAGCAAGGCCTGAAAAACGCCCTCGGCCTCGAGTTCCAGCTCGAGCGGATCGACTACGGCGCGGACAACTTCGTGCACGCCGACCTCTCCCCCAGGGAGTTCGACGCCGCCATGAAGAAGCGCGGCGAGAGTTGGTTCTCGATGTTCACGAAGCTGATGCGGGAGAGCATGGCCCGCGCGGACCGGCCTGCCGCCGGCGCCGAGGTCGGAATGGGTGAGCTGTTCGGAATCCTGTTCGGCTCGGGCGTCGATCGGCAGGTGCGGCTCCGGCGGCTGATGGCCGAGCAGTTCACCGACATGGAGGTGCTGACATCGGCGTTTGGCGGCGAGGAGGGCTCGACGCTGATCACCGACCGCAACGCCGCCTGCATCCGCGTGCTGCACGACGAGGTCGCGAGGGGCAACCGGCGGATCGCCGTGTTCTACGGCGCCGCCCACATGCCCGACTTCGACGAGCGGCTGCGGAAGGAGTTCGACCTTCAGCCGGTGGAACCCGAGTGGCTCGAGGCGTGGGACTTGCGGATGCCCGAGCCGGCCGCCC
>CAXNJC010000144.1:0-4850 GCA_964202525.1 Pirellulales bacterium | reverse complement strand
TGGCCCCGCCCGATCGGGCCGCCCTCGAGCAGCGACTGCTCGCCGCCACGGCCCGGCTGCGGGTCGAGGATCCCGCGGGCGTGGCGTCGTGGGCGACCGGCACCGTGATCGACTGCCGCCAGGGCGAGGCGCTGATCCTCACCTGCGGCCACGTGTTTCGCGACTCGCAGGGCAAGGGCCGCATCGAGGTCGACCTGTTCGGCTCCCAGGGGCCACGCGGCGTCGCCGGCCAGGTGATCTCCTGGGACCTGAAGCGCGACCTCGCGCTCGTGAGCATCTTCACCGACGTGGCCATCGAGCCCGTGCGCGTCGGCGGAACCGACCGCCGCACGCCGGTCGGCGCGCCGGTGGTGACGGTGGGCTGCGACGGCGGTCGGGATCCGTCGATTCGCCACAGCCGAATCACGGCGGTCGACAAGTATCTCGGGCCCTCGAATGTGCAGGTGGCCGGCCAGCCGGTGCAGGGCCGCAGCGGTGGCGGCCTGTTCGCCGTCGACGGCACGCTGATCGGCGTCTGCAACGCGGCCGATCCCGCCGACAACGAGGGCCTGTTCGCCGCGCTGCCCTCGATCCACGACCAGCTCGAGGAGTCCGGGCTGTCGTTCGTGTTCCGCAGCGTCTATCCGAGCGGCGGGCTCGACACCGTCGCCGCCGCCGGGCCGCACCTGCCGAGTATGCCCGCCGAGATGCCGCCGGTGTCCTTCGATCGCCGCGACCGTGCCGACGCCGTGCCGACGGCGTCGACCGGCCCGATGGCCGAGCCGGCCGCCATGGCCGCGGCGCCGATGCGGGACTCGCCCGCGCCGACACCGCGGGCCTCGTCGCCCACCGACGCACCGCCGCTCTCCGCCGGAGAGGCCGCTCTCATCGACCACGTGCGGCAGCATGGCGGGAAGGCGGAAGTGATCTGCATCGTCCGGCCGCACGGGGCGGCGGAGGCATCGAGCGAGGTGTTCGTGCTCAAACACGCCCGGCCCGACTTCGTCGATCATCTCTCGCGGGCCCACCACGGCCACGCCCCGGCCGCCCCTGCAACCGGCGACCGATCCGACGTCGCGGCGCTGCCGGCGGCCAACCCCGTGCGCTAGGGGTGGCCGTCAGTCGGTCACCTCGACGACCACCGGGATCGCATTGACGCCGGCGGCGGGTGCGGCGCCTCCGCGGCCCGTCGCCCGCACCGTCACCGTGCCGCGGCCGAGCAGCTCCGCCGGCACCTCGATCGACGACTGGGTCCCCGTCGTCCGCCCGAGCACGCGGCCGGTGGCGAACACCACCGCCCCATCGATGCCCTTGCCGTCGAGCGAGACCCGCACGCTGTCGCCCCGCCGTACCCGCCGCGGCTCCACCTCGAGCGCGAGCGAGCGGTCGCCGTTCTTGAACCGCACCGGGATCACGCGGCGGCCCTGCGTCTCGATGGCCGAGGCCTCGATGGCCACGACGCGAAACTCGTGGTGGCCGTCGGCGAGTGGCGTCGTGTCGAAGGTGAGCCGGTCGCCGGCCCCGCACTGCGTCACCCGCACACCGTCGACGAAGAGTTCGTAGCGGTCCACCACGCCGCCGCCGGGAACCGTTCCGCGGGGCTCGAGCGTCACGGTGCCCGAGAGCACGGTGTCGGGCTCCAGGACGAGCGACGTGGCGGCATTCACCACCTCCACCTCGGGGATCGACGCCCACGGCTGGCAGAGCGGATCGCCGACCACGAGGAGCTGGTACGGCGCACGGATCGACTGGTAGAAGGCCTCCGCGAGGCTCGCGCCGCGGGCGTAGTGGATCTGGATCGACGCGTGCGGAAACTTCGCGGGAATGGAGTAGGGCTCGATCACCGTGCCGCTGGAACCGGCGGCCCCGTGGCGGAGGAACTCGGAGAGCGGGGTCTGGTCGGCCGACGCCGTGAAGATGCCGCCGAAGCTCGTCAGGTTCTCGCAGATCGCCCCCGGCAGGATCGTGCTGCCGCTCGACCGCCAGTTGAACTCCGGCGTGCCGGTCATCAGCCCCGCCACGTTCTTGCGGCCCGACGGCAGGATCCCCGGGATGATCTCGGCCTTCACGCCGGCCTGCTCGAGCGCCTTCACCGCCGCCGGGAAGACGCCGCTGCGGGTCGTCGCGCGGACGTCGGAGTTGGTCATGAAGTAGATCGTGCCCGCCGGCTTCGTGCCGTCGGCCCGCGCCGCCGTAGCCAGGTAGGAGGCCACCTCGCGGACGGTGTTGCCGCGGCCCGCCGTGACGCCCAGCACCACCGAGAGGATGTAGCGGGTGCCGCCCGCTTCGAGCAGCTCGCCGTTCTGGCCCCAGCCGTACCAGGCGCGGAACCCCTGGGTCGTCTCCGGCACGCCATCTCGGCCGAGTGGGCGGAAGTAGTCGTTGCTCTCCGGATCGAGCCAGTTCGGACCGGTGCCCAGCACGGTACCGAAGAGCATCGTCATCCCGGTGAGCGATGCCGACGGAAACGGATCCTTGGCCACGAGTTCCGGGGGCAGTTCGTCCTTGTAGTCGATCCGCCAGGGAAAGTCGCTCGACCAGGCGATGCAGTCGATCTGGGCGGTGAGCCGGCGGGAATCGATCGCCCGCACGACCGGCAGGAGCAGCTCGTTGCGGAAGCGGGCGAGCGTGGTGCTCTCGGCGCTGTCCTGCCACCGCATCATCAGGACGTTGATCGGCGGAATGCCCCGGGCCGCCACGAAGGCGTTGGCGACGGCGAGGCTGTCGGCGCTCGCGGCGTTGACCACCACGAACACGTTCTCCGGGCCACCGCCCGCCGTCGCCACCGCGGGGACGGCGGCGAGTACGACCGCCAGCAGGGCCCACGGCCTCGAACGACGAACGGGCGATCTGCTCATGCGGGAGGCTCCTCTTTCGCCCGGCGAGTGTATGGCCTGCCGCCGGCACACTCCACGCCGCCACGGAAACGGGCTGTCTGGCCGATGCCCCACGGCGATAGACTCGGACACGATGCGACTCGAGCCCTCCGCCCGTCGGTGCCGCTGCCATGCCCTGGTCGCCGCCGTGATGATCGGCCTGGCCGTGGACGGCCGCGCGCCGGCCGCCGACGCCGTGGAGTTCTCCGGGGAACGGGCCATGCGCCACCTCGAGGCGATCTGCGACCTCGGTCCCCGGCCCAGCGGCTCCGCCGCCATGGATCGGCAACGCGCCCTGCTGGCACGGCACTTCCGGGCCGCCGGCGCGACGGTGACAGGCCAGGCCTTCCAGATCCGCGACCGCCGCACCGGCGCGCCGGTGCATATCGAGAACCTGCTCGTGAGCTGGCATCCCGACCGCACCGAGCGGGTGATCCTGGCGGCGCACTACGACACGCGGCCGTTTCCCGATCGCGACCCGGTCGACCCCGAAGGCGTGTTCCTCGGCGCCAACGACGGCGCCAGCGGCGTGGCGGTGCTGATGGAACTGGCGGCCGCGATGCCGGGGCTTCCGGGTCCGGTCGGCGTCGACTTCGTGCTCTTCGACGCCGAGGAGTACGTGATCCACCCGCGAGACCCCTACTTCCTCGGCTCGTCGTACTTCGCCCGCCAGTATGCGGCCGACCGCCGCACGGGACGCCTTCCCTACACCTACCGCGCGGGCGTCCTGCTCGACATGGTGGCGGATCGCGACCTCGAGATCTGGCAGGAGCAGCACAGCGTCGACTGGCCCGACACGAAGCCCGTGGTCGACTCGATCTGGGACGTGGCCCGGCGGCTCGAGGTCCGCGAGTTCGTACCGCGGCCCAAGCATGCCGTGCAGGACGACCACCTGCCCATGCGGATGATCGGCGGGATTCCCACCTGCAACATCATCGACTTCGACTATCCGCAGTGGCACACCACGGCCGACACGCCGGCGCAGTGTGCGGCGGAATCACTCTCGGCCGTCGGCCGCGTGATGCTGGCCTGGCTTCGCGAGCAGCGCTGACCCCATGTGCCCGACCGTTCCTCTCCCGCGGCACCGGCTGGTCGTGCCCGATTTCGGCCTCGGTTCGACGCGGCTCGTGGTGTCGCTGTGGCTCGTTCCCCAGGGGAGCCGCGTGGCGGCCGGCGACCGCGTGGTGGAGCTGCTCGCCGACGGGGTGACGATCGACCTCGAGGCGCCCGTGTCCGGCCGGCTCGTGGCCCGGTTCGCGGACGAGGACGACCCCGTGGCCGCGGGCGCCGTGCTCGCGGAACTCGAGGTGGCGGGATGACACCCACCGTCGACTCGGACCGCTGGACGTGGGCCGCGGCACTCTCCGGCGCGGCGGCGATGTTCGCCGCGCATCCGCCGATCGACATGGCCTGGGGGGCGTGGCTCGCCCCGGCGCCGTGGGTGGCGCTGGTGGCGGTGCCGGCCCTGCCCGGCCGGCGGCCGTGGCTGGCGATCTGGGTCGGCGGCCTGGTCCACTGGCTGTTCACGATCCACTGGCTGCGGCTTCCGCATCCCGCCACGGGGATCGGCTGGGTGGCGCTGTCGGCCTACCTCGCGGTGTTCCTGCCGGTGTTCGTCTGGCTGGCCCGACGCCTCGTGCACGCGCGGGGCTGGCCACTGGTGCCCGCCGCCGTGGTGGCCTGGATGGCGTGCGAGCAGGTGCGGGGCACGGCCTTCGGCGGCTTCACGTTCGGAATGCTCGGGCACACGCAGTGGCGCTGGACCACGCTCGTACAGGCGGCGGATGCCGTCGGGGCCGTGGGCGTGGGGGGCATCGTGATGGCGGTGGCCGCGGCTGCTGTCGCCGTGGCGCACACGGGCCTCCGCGCCGCGAGCGTGGGCCAGGCGGCGGGGGCGGCGGCGGTCGTGGCCCTGGCGACGAGCTACGGCGCGTGGCGGCTCGACACCGCGCCGCCGCACGCGGGGCGGCCGCTCGACGTGCTGCTCGTGCAGGG
>CAXNJC010000143.1:0-4867 GCA_964202525.1 Pirellulales bacterium | reverse complement strand
CGTGACCACGACCGTGCCGCCCCCCTGCGAGAACGCACCGTCGAGGTCGGTGTCGCGGGCGGTGACCATTCCGCCGTTGAGCATCACGGTCCCGAAGCCGCTCCCCCCGACGTCGATGTCCACCGTGTTGTTCCAGACGCTGTTGGTGAGCGTCAGGCTGCCGCTGCTCGCCGAGAAGAAGCTGATGTCTCCGAACGCGCTGGTCATCGTCGAACTCACGACCGTCATCGAGGCGGTGCCCCCGTTGCCGACGGCCAGAAACCCGCTGGCATCGAGCCGCGACCCCGTCAGCGAAACGGTCGCCACCGACCCGGCCGCGTCGGCGGCGAAGAACGACGAGCAGCTGATGGTGGCGTTCGTCGCGGTGAGCAGGCCCGTACCCGTGCCGCCCACGGTGAGGAACGCGGACGCGGCGAGCGTGCCGCTCACCAGGCGAGCCGTGCCCGCCGTGCCCGGCCCCCTGCCGAAATCGGCGCTATTGACCGACACCCGGCCACCGCCCAGGTCGAGCGTGGCCCCGGCGCCGGCAGCCTCCACGAGCAGGTTCGAGCCCGAGTGGATCACCGCTCCGCCCGTCGGGATGGCGAGCGTGCCACCGAGCACGGTGGTGCCGCCGGAGTAGGAGTTGGAGGCGGTCAGCGTGAGGATGCCCGCGCCCGACTTCGTGAGCGTGCCGCTCCCGCTGACCAGCGCGGAGGCGAAGGTCACGTCGCGGCCGTTGGTGTCGATGGCGTAGGCCTGGCGGGCGGCGGTGCTGAACCGCGGCGAGTAGTCGACGGCGTTGGCCGACGAATACTGCAGCGTGCCGCCGGCGAAGGTGACGAGCCCCGCGGGCCCCAGCGGCGTGGCGGAGCCGAGCGAGAGCACGCCCCCCGCGAGTTCGACACCACCGGTGAACGTGTTGCTGCCCGACAGCGCGAGCGTGCCGGGGCCGAACTTCGCGAGCTTGAGCGAGTTGGCCCCGCCGTTCGGGTTGGCGATCGGGCTCGCGTAGGCGAACGTCCCGCCGACGGTGTTGGTGGTGTCGAGACCGAGCGTCGAGCCGTTGGCGAAGCCCGTGGAGCCGGTGCCGAGGCTCGCGAGGATGTCCACGTCGGCGGCGGTGAACTCGCCGACCCCGCCCACGTTCACCGCCAGCATCGCGGCAGAGCCGGTGCGGAGGTTGGCCGCGGTCCACTTCGCCGGGTCGCCCCCGTAGGCGGAGTTCCGCGCGGCGAACTGGACCGCGCCTCCCTGGATCGCGGTCTGGCCGGTCAAGCCGTTGGAGCCGGTGAGCGTGAGCGTGCCGGAGCCGAGCTTCGTGAAGGCCAGCGTGCCCGGGCCGTCCTGGAGCGTGCCGGCGAACGTCGAGCTGACTGCCGACGAGCTCGAGAGCGTGAGGGCCCCTGCCGCGGCCGGCACGACCGTGGCGTCGGACGAGCCCGCAAGCGTGCCGATCCGCAGATTCGCCCCGCTGATCACGAGCGAGCCGCTGGCCACCGTCACCGGGCCGGTTGCTGAGATCGCCTGCGGCACCGCGAGCACGAGCCCGCCACCGGCGATCAGCGTGCCGCCGGAATAGTCGCTCGCCGCCGCGAGCACGAGCGTGCCCGCGCCGAGCTTCGCCACGCCCAGTGCGTTGGTCTCGCCGTTGGTGTCGTAGATCGGGCTGGCATAACTGAACGTGCCTCCGACGGCCGTGCTGGTGTCGAGGCCGAGCCACGAGCCGTTGGTGAAGCCCGTGGAGCCGGTGCCGATGGCGGCGATCTCGTCCACGTCGCTCGACGTGAACCCGTCGGTGCCGCCGACCGCCACGGCGAGCATCGCGCCGCTCGCGGTCGTGAGCCGCGCGGCGGTGAACTGCGCGGCGTCGCCCCCGTAGAGCGCCGCCCGCCGGGTGAACAGCGCGGTGCCCGCCCGGATGGCCGTGGGGCCCGTGAACGTGTTGGAGCCGGAGAGCGCGAGGGTGCCGGTGCCGAACTTTACGAGCCCGAGGGCGTTGCTGCCCGAGTTGGGGTTGGCGAGCGACCCGGCATAGGGAAACACGCCATCCGGGGCGTTGGTGGTGTCGAGGCCGAACGACGAGCCGTTCATGAAGCCGCCCGATCCCGTGCCGATCGCCGCCAGCGCGGTGACGTTGGTGGCCCGCAGTTCGCCGGTGCCGCCCACGTTGAAGGCCAGCGTGGCCTTGTCAGACACGGCGAACGTCGCCGCCGTCCACTGCGACGGATCGCCCCCGTTGAGCCCCACCCGTCTCGTCAGGTGGAGCGTGCCGGCCGTCACCGACGTTGGTCCGCCGAGCGCGTTGCTCCCCGAGAGCACCACGACGCCGGGGCCCGCCTTGACCACGCTGCCGGTGCCGGCGAGGTCGCCGGCAAACGACGAGGTGCCGCCGCGGTCGAAGACGAGCGTGCCGTTGACGGGGAAGGTCGCCACCAGTTCGCCCGTCGTGCCCCCGGTGCCGATCCGCAGCGTGCCGCCGGCGTTGAGAGCCACGGTGCCGGAGGTGCCGGTGGAGAGCGTGCCGCCCACGCTCATCACACCCCCCCCGATCGTAAGCCTGCCCGTGCCGCTGGCCCCCACGCGGACGTTGCCGCTGGCGGCGACCGTGCCGCCGCTCACCGTGATGGCCCCGTTGGGCCGGGAGAAGAAGTAGGTCGAGAACGACGGGGCCAGCGTCGCGGAGACGAGCGACACGTAGCCGCCGCTCACGGTGAGCGTGCCGGTGCCCGAGGCGCCGAGGAACAGATCGCCGCCGTTGGCCCACGTGCCGCCGGTGACGGTCACGGCACCGACGGCACCGACCGGCGAAGAAAACGAACTCGGGGGCACCGAGCCGACGTACGCCGATGCGTTGCGAAGCACGCCACCGCCCACGGTGAGCGTGCTGCTCCGGGCCACGCCCAGTGCCAGATCGTTGGCGGCGCTGGTGCCGAGCACGAGCATCCCCTGCGGCACGCTGGTCGTCAGGTCGAGGAGCGTGGCAGTCGTGCCCGAGGTGATCCTCGAGAGCGTGAGCGTGCCGGTGTTGGCCAACGCCAGGGTGCCGGTGCCCGAGAGCGTGGTGCCGATCGTGAGCGACCCGGTCTGGGCGAACTGCAGCGTGCCGTTGGCGGTCACGTTGCCGGTCACGCTCGCGCCGTTGGCGAGCACCACGGTGTCGGCCGGCAGGATCGTGCCCCCCGCCCAGGCCGAGGTGATCGTGGTCGTGGCGGCCCGCGCGCCGCCGCTCCAGCCCACGGCAAGCAGGATCGCCGCAGCGGCGAACCCCGCGGTTTGCCGCCGCGCAGCCGCGCTCCGCGGCACCATCGCACGCACCGCCAGCATGAGTTCCTCCCGCCCGTTCGAGGGATTTGCGAGGCTGAGTCTATGCATCCCTCATTTCGGGGACAAGAATCCGGCGGGTGCCGCGGCCGCCGCGGTGCGGGCCGCCGCGCTAGAATCCACGCGATGGAACGCCCCGAACCCGACGCCGCGCCGGCGCCGCTCGAGACCACGCCGGCCGACACCGACGCGGCCGCCGCGGCCCGCGACCGCTCCGCCGCCGCCGAGAAGGTGCGGACGTTTCCCCAGACGCCCGGCGTGTACCTGATGAAGGACGCCGCCGGCCGCGTGATCTACGTCGGCAAGGCGAAGAACCTCCGCGCCCGCGCCGGCTCCTACTTCCTCAAGGCGGCCGCCGAGGATCGCCGCACGGCCGATCTCGTCCGCGAGATCCGCGATATCGACTACCTCGACGCCGAGAGCGAGGTGGACGCCCTCCTGATGGAGAGCCGGCTCGTCAAGGATGTGCAGCCGCGGTTCAACTCCGACCTCAAGGACGACAAGACGTTTCCCTACCTGCAGATCACGACCCACGAGGACTTTCCGCGGGTCGAGTTCACGCGGACGCCGCGGCAGAAGGGGGTGAAGCTCTACGGGCCGTTCACGAGCGCCGGTTCGCTCCGCGGCGCGATCGTGGTGCTGCAGCGGATCTTCAAGTTCCGCACCTGCACGCTCGACATCGAGGCCGACGACGAGCAGTGGCGGTGGTTCCGCCCCTGCCTGCTGGCCTCGATCGACCAGTGCACGGCGCCCTGTAACCTGCGGATCTCGAAGGAGGAGTATCGCAAGGACATCGCCCGCCTGAAGACCTTCCTCGACGGCGGCAAGAAGCAGCTGCTCGCCGAGATGCAGGCCGACATGCTGGAGGCGTCGCAGGCGCTCGAGTTCGAGCGGGCGGCCCGGCTCCGCGACGAGATCCGCCTTCTGCAGACGCTCGACCAGCGGGGCGACCTCGAGGAGCACGTGCAGCCCGAGGTGTTTCTCGTCGACCCCAAGAAGGGCCTCGCCGGGCTCGCCAAGGTGCTCGGCCTCAAGACCCCGCCGCGGGTGATCGAGGGAGTCGACATCGCCCACCTCGCCGGCAACGAGACGGTCGCCAGCCTCGTGCAGTTCATCGACGGGCTCCCCTTCAAGCCCGGCTACAAGCGCTACCGCATCAAGACCGTCGACGGCATCGACGACTTCAAGAGCATCCACGAGGTCGTCTCGCGGCGGTTCGCGCGGCTGGCCCGCGAGGGAGTCTCACCGCCCGACATCCTGCTCATCGACGGCGGCAAGGGGCAGCTCTCCGCGGCGCTCGACGCCCTCGAGAGCCTGGGCGTGGAGCCGCCGTGCGTGATCTCGCTGGCGAAGCGGGAGGAGGAGGTGTATCTGCCGGGAAGGAGCGAGCCGCTGCGGCTCTCGCGCGACTCGTATTCGCTCCGGCTCCTGGAATACGTCCGCGACGAAGCCCACCGCTTCGCCCAGCACTACCACCATCTCCTCCGCGGCAAGCGCACGCTCGACGACTGAGTCGGCGGTCGGCCCGCATCGCTCACGCGATTGCGGCTTTCAGAAAGCGTAA
>CAXNJC010000142.1:0-4882 GCA_964202525.1 Pirellulales bacterium | reverse complement strand
CCTCCGTGTGTCGGCGGCCGAACTCGGTCGCGCCGGCCGGTTCGACCGGGCGGTCGAGCTGCTCTCGGCCGCGATCGCCACCGGGCACGGCGAACCGTGGATGTATGAATCGCTCGCTGTAGCGATGGAGGCGGCCGGCCGGTCGCGGGACGAGATCGATCGCGTGTTGCTCTCCACGGCCGACTTCAGCACGAGCGCATCGGACCTGCTGCGGCTGGCGTACTACCTCTCACGCTTCGGCTCGGATCGGCAGGCGTTGCGGGTCTGCCGCAAGGTGGTTCGCCTCGATCCCACGAGCCGCGAGGCTTACGCGCTCGCGATGACGGTGGCCGCTCGGACCGACGATGCCGCATCGCTCGCCTGGGCATGCCCCGGCGTGCTGGCCCACGAGTGGCCCACCGCCGACGGGGAGATCGTCGCCCGCGCGGCACGGCTCGCGAAGGCCACGATCGACTCGCTCTCCGCCGCGGGGCGGGCCGACGAGGCGAAGGCGTTTCAGGCCGCCGTCGATGCCGCCCTGGTCCGCGACCTCGTCATCGATGTCTCCTGGAACGGCGACGCCGACGTCGATCTCCTCGTCGAGGAGCCGGCGGGCACCGTCTGCTCGCGGTCGGCGCCGCGATCCACCTCGGGCGGCGTGCTGCTCGACGACGCCGGGTCGGCGGGCGAGCAGGCCGCCGGCGTGCATCGCGAGCGATACGTGGCCACGTCCGCGTATCCGGGCGACTACAAGGTGCTCGTGCGGCGGGCCGCCGGCCGCGTGGCCGCCGACACCATCACCGTGGAAATGATCCTCAACCGCGGCACCGACAAGGAGCGGCGGCTCAAGCAGCAGGTTCCGGTCACGGCGGACGATCAGGCACTCGCCGTGGCTGTGCCGGAAGGGCGGCGGACGGAGCCATTGCTCGACGCGCAGATCGCCCAGGACATCGCCCTGCAAAAGACGGTCAGCCGGCTCGTGCTCGCCCAGCAGCTCGCGGCGATCGACGACACGGAATCTGCTGCGAGCATGTCGCAGAGCCGCAGCGGACCGGAGCCGGCGGTCGGCCCCATCGCGCCATTCTCCCGAGGTGGGGCCGTGGGCTACCAGCCTGTGATCACCACGTTGCCGGAGGGCCTGAACATGACGTGCGACGTGGTCGTCTCACCCGATCGACGGTACGTCCGCATTCGCTGCCAACCGCTCTTCTCCGGGGTCGGCCAGGTGACGCAGTTCAACTTCTCGGGCGCCGGCGCTGGCGGCACCGGTGGCGCGGGTGGCGGTGGGCTCGGTGGCGGCGGACTCGGCGGCGGTGGCGGCGGACTCGGTGGCGGTGGGCGCGGCGGCGGTGGCGGCGGCCTGGGCGGCGGGATGCAGGGTGGCGGCGGTGGCTTCTGCTGGGTCGCCCGCGAGGTGTACGGCGACTCCAACCCCAAGTGGCTGCAGTTCCGCGACTGGCTCAGGACCGACGCCCCCCGCTGGCTGCACGACCTCTACGCCGCGCACGGCGAGGACTTCGCCGGCTGGCTCCGCGACAAGCCGGCCGCGAAGGCGGGCATCCGGATGCTGATGGACCGGGTCGTCGTCGAGGCGGAGGTGCCATGCCCCGCTTCGGAGTGATCCTGGCGGCGGCCGGCCAGAGCAGCCGCTTCCAAGACGCCAACTACAAGAAGCCGTTCGCCCCGCTCGCCGGACGGCCCGTCTGGCTACATGCGGCCGAGAAGTTCACCGATCGCGACGACGTGAAGCAGGTGGTCGTGGTGGTGTCGCCCGACGACCGCCACATGTTCGTCGAAAAGTTCGGTGCCAACCTCGCCTTCATGGGCATCACGCTGGCAGAGGGAGGGGCCACGCGGGCCGAGTCGGTACGCAAGGGCCTCGAGAAGCTCGGCGACGAGATCGACATGGTCGCCATCCACGACGCCGCCCGGCCCTGTCTCGCCCCGGCCTGGGTCGATCGGGTGTTCGCGGCCGGCGTCCGCACCGGCGCCGCGATCCTGGCGATCCCGGTGGTGGGCACGCTCAAGCGGGTCGGCCCCGACCACGTGATCACGGAGACGGTCGATCGCACGGGCCTCTGGGAGGCGCAGACGCCGCAGGTGTTCGCCCGAGACATCCTGGTGCAGGCCTATGCCGCGCACCGTGACGGCGAGGCCACCGACGAGGCCTCGCTGGTCGAGCGGATCGGGCAGCCCGTCACCGTCGTGCCCGGCTCTCCCATCAACCTCAAGATCACCTCGCGCGAGGACCTGCGGCTCGCCGAGCAGGCCCTCAAGGCCCTGCCAGCGCCGAAGCTTGGCGGCCCCGCTCACCCCTTCGCCGACGGCGACCTCTGGCGGTAGCCATGCCCAACGACCTCGTCACCGAGTTCGAGGCCCGAGGCCTCATCCAGCAATCGACCGACACCACGGCGCTCCGCGCGTGGCTCTCCACCCCGGGCCGCCGCGTCTACGCCGGGTTCGACCCCACGGCTGACAGCCTGCACGTGGGGCACCTCGTGGCCCTGATGCTGCTCCGGCGCGTGGCGCGGGCCGGCCACGAGCCGGTCGCCCTCGTCGGCGGTGCGACCGGCATGATCGGTGATCCCAGCGGTCGCAGCGACGAGCGCAACCTGCTCTCGACGGCCGAACTCGAGGCCAACGTCGCCGCCGTGGGCCGCCAGATTCGCTCGGTGCTCGCAGACGCCGGCGATCGCGTCCACGTGGTGAACAACGCCGACTGGATGCGGGGCGTCGGCTACCTCGAGTTCCTCCGCGACGTCGGCAAACACTTCCCGCTCTCGCAGATGCTCGCCAAAGACTCCGTCAAGAGCCGGCTCGAGCGGGACGGCGGCATCTCCTACACCGAGTTCAGCTACATGCTGCTCCAGGCGTGGGACTTCGTGCAGCTCTCCGACGCCCTCGACTGCCGGGTGCAGATCGGCGGCAGCGACCAGTGGGGCAACATCACCGCCGGCATCGAGCTCGGCCGCCGGCTCCGGTCGCGGGAGCTGCATGGCATCACCTGCCCGCTGCTGACGAAGTCGGACGGCACCAAGATGGGCAAGACGGCGTCGGGCGCGGTCTGGCTCGACCCGGCCAGGACGAGCCCGTATCGCTTCTACCAGTACTGGATCAACCTCGACGACGACGACGCGGGCCGCTGCCTCCTGCGGCTCACGGAAGTGCCGCTCGACGAGATCGCCGACCTCGACGGCAAACGAGCCGCGAATCCCGCCGCCCGCGACACCCAGAAGCGGCTCGCCGAGGATCTCACCCGGCTCGTCCACGGCGATGCGGGCCTGGCGGCGGCCCGCCAGGCGACGGCAATCTTCTTCGGTGCGGAGATCGCGAGCCTCGACGACGGGGCGCTCGCCGAGATCTTCGCCGACGTGCCGAGCCACGAGTTTCCCAGGACGGTGCTCGACGGCGAGGGCCTGCCGCTCGTCGAGGCGCTCAAGGCCACCGGGCTCGCGGCGAGCGCCAGCGTTGCTCGCCGCACCATCGAGCAGGGGGGCGGCTACGTCAACAACCGCCGCATCACCGATCCGGCGTGCCGCCTCACCGCCGAGCATCTGGTGGGCTCGGCCACGCTGGTGCTCCGGTCGGGCAAGAAGTCGTACGCCGTGGCCCGCTTCATCTGATCATCCGCTCGAGGAGCACCACATGCGTTGCCGCGCAGCGATCGTCCTGGCCGCCCTCGTGCTCACGCCGGCAGGCGGGCAGCCCCGAGCCGACTCACCCGTCGTGGACCGCGGTGACGTGGCCGCGCTCGCCGACCGCCTCAAGACCGGGCTGCGGGTCAAGGCCCCGCGGGACGTGGCCTTCGTGGACATGATCGCCGAGCGGGTGCGAGCAGGGCGACTGCCCGAGAAACTCGTTGATTCCACCTATCTCTGGGCCACCCGCCGCGGGAAGAAGTATCCCTTCCCCGCCTTCGAGCACGTGATTCGCCTGCAGGCCGACAAGCTCGGCGTGCCGCTGGATTAGAGGGGCCGGCTCCGCCCGCATCACTTGGAAGAGTGCGGCTTCCTGGCGCCCCGAGCCGCGTCGATCCCAAGGCTACGGCGGCGTCAAGCGGTAGACCGCATACGTGCCATTGGCATGCAGCCGTTCACCGGGGATCGCATCCACGAGCGGCGTGTCGATGGGCACGATCAGATGGTTGGCGGCATAGCGTTCGGCCACCCGTCGCAGCCGCTCGGGACCGAGCGCGGCGGTCGACCGTTCCATCTCGACGAGCGAGCCCGACCGCGAGAAGCAGTCGACGATCCGCTGTCGCCATGCGACCAGCGACGCCGCATCCTGCGGACTGTTCTTCCACGACACCACCTCGCGCCGGCCGGTCCGCCAGGTGAAGCTCGCCGCCCCGCGAGGCGTGAGGAAGCACGCATCGGCGGCCGTGTGATCCCGCACCCAGTCGCAGATGTCGGCCCAGGCGTCCGCCGCCACCTTCGAGTCGGCGCGGGCCGTGACGGTCGTCCTGCCGGGCAGCGGCCAGTGACGGCTCTGCACCGCGAGGTCCACGCCGAGCAGGCCGACCACCGCCGCCCGTAGCCAGACCGGCCGCCAGGACGTGAGCCGGCTGCAGACGGCGGCGTCGGAGAGCGCCGCCGCGAAGGCCGTGGCAAGGGCGAAGGGCACCATCACGTCAGCCAGCCGGAACCAGTAGTACCGCAGGAGCGAGTACGTGATCGTGGGCGCCCACGGCTCCAGCAGCGAGAGTGCGACGCCGACCGCGGAGATGCCCAGCGATACCCCCGTGAACACGGCGATCCGGCGTCGCGGCGGCGTGGGCGTCAGCATCCGCGACAGGAGCCACCAGGCGGCGGCGGCTAGCAGGTGCCGCGCGATCATTCCGTCGGCGAAGGTCCGCGGCAGCAGGTGGTGCGAGAGCCGCTCCACCACGTAGATCTTCGTGGCG
>CAXNJC010000141.1:0-4895 GCA_964202525.1 Pirellulales bacterium | reverse complement strand
TGCACTTCGCCATCCTGGCTGCGCTTGGCGGCATACGCCGGCTCCCGGGGCACCGGCAGCCCCTCGCTGAGCGCAGGCCGGTTCGCTGGAGCAGCCCGTCGGAGGCACGCGCAAGAGGTGGGGAGATTTGTGCCTCGCCGAGCCTGCTCGATACCGTTGGGGAAGTGAACTCACAAATCCCCCCGCCGATGAGCATGCTTCCGACGGGCGGCGGCTCGCCCACGAGGAGGGCCACGCGTGTCGGCTTCCGACCGCTCCCAACTCCGTCGAGGGTGCCTGCAGCGAAACGGCCGTGACGATCGTGCCGGTTCTGCCGGTGTGCGCCGCGAAAAACGCGGAAATCCGGGTGTATGCTTGAGCGGACCAGGCTGCCGGCAAAGTTTTGCCAGCCTGCTCTGCTTTCCTGGCCGGCAGAGTCAACCCGACTCCTCCGCCGCGAGAGACTCTTCGCGTCACGCCCCGAGATCGATGTCCGACAACAGCGAGTTCATCGCCGAGTTTCTCGTCGAGTCGAGTGAAAACCTCGACCAACTCGACAAGGATCTCCTTGCGCTCGAGGCCGATCCGGCCGACCCGCAGCGGCTCGCGAGCGTATTTCGCACCGTCCACACCATCAAGGGCAACAGTGGATTCTTCGGGTTCTCGAAGCTCGGTGCCATCGCCCACAGCGGCGAACACCTGCTCGGCAAACTCCGCGACGGCAAGCTGCATTTGGACCAGTCCGTCGCCGCGGTCTTGTACGCGATGGTCGACGCGATCCGGTCGATCCTGCAGGCGATCGAGACGACCGGCAGCGAGGGCGACCACGACTATCGCGACCTGTCGAGGTCACTCGCCGCCGCGGCTGAACAGCCTCAGGCCGCTGCGCCCACGCCAGCCCCGGCTACCACGCCTGCGGCGCCTGTGGCTGCGCCCGTGGCCGTCGTGCCAACGACGCCTGCAGCCCTCGAGCCCGCCCCCGCAGTCGCTGGCGCAGCGCTGGCGTCTCCGCCACCGCCAGCCATCGTTCCCGCCGAGGAACCGCGGAGTCCCGCGCCGCCAACTCCCGTGCCGGCTGCCACTGCACCTCCCGCCGCGACGGTCGCCGCCGCGGAGACGAGCGTGCGCGTGGACGTCGAACTGCTCGCCTCGATTCTCGATCTCGTTGGCGAGCTGGTGCTCGCCCGCAACCAGCTCCGCAGCATCGACAGCGACGACCCGGCCGTCCAGGCCTGTGCCCAGCGGATCAACGCCGTCACCAACGCGCTGCAGGAGACGGCCGTGAAGACCCGGCTCCAGCCGGTGGAGCACGTCTTCAGCCGGTTTCCCCGGACGGTCCGTGACCTCGCGGTGTCGTGCGGCAAGGAGGTGCAGCTGGTCATCGACGGCGCCGACACCGAGCTCGACCGCTCGCTGATCGAGAGCATCCGCGACCCGCTCACGCACCTCATCCGCAACGCCGTCGATCACGGCATCGAGCCGCCCGACGCCCGGGCCGCCGCGGGCAAGTCGCGGACCGGCCGGCTGTCGCTGCGGGCCTTCAACGAGAGCGGCCGGGTGACGATCGAGGTCTCGGACGACGGAGCGGGAATCGCCTTCGAGAAGGTGCGGGAGAAGGCCGTCGCCCGGGGGCTCGTGTCGGCTGCCGAGGCCGCGAGCATGCCGCCCGAGCGGGTCCTGCAGTTCATCTTTGAGCCGGGCTTCTCCACCGCCGCCCAGGTGACGAGCGTGTCGGGACGCGGCGTGGGAATGGACGTCGTCCGCACCAACATCGAGGCGATCGGCGGCACGGTCGACATCCACAGCATGCCCGGCGCCGGCACCACGGTGCGCGTCCACGTGCCGCTCACACTGGCGATCATGCCGGCCCTGGTGGTCCGCTGCGGCAGCGAGCGATTCGCGATCCCGCAGTCGGCCGTGGGCGAACTCGTGCCCGTCACCCGCGATCGCCAAGGCCCCAGGATCGAGGGCCTGGCCGATTCGCCCGTGATGCGGGTCCGCGGCCGGCTCGTGCCGATCCTGTTTCTCGACCAGTTTCTCGGCATCCGTGCAACGACGGCCTGCCGCGACGAGGGAACCGTCGTGCTCGTCCGGGTCGACGATCGGGAGTTCGGCCTGGTCGTCGATGGCATGCAGTCGCGGGCGGATCAGTTCCGCTGCCGCGACCTGCTCGACTCGGCGAGCCTGTCGACCATCGTCGTCAAGCCGATCGGCGGGCTGCTCGCGGGCCTGGGGCTCTACTCGGGGGCGACGGTCCTCGGCGACGGCGGCGTGGTGCTGATCCTCGACCTCCGTGGCCTCCATCGGATCGCCAGGCTGCCCCACGTCGATCGCGAGCCCGACGAGGCCGTCGTACCCACCGCGGAGATGAGCGACCGGTACCTCGTCTGCGGCACTGGTGCGGGCCGCCGGATCGCCGTGCCGTTGGCCGACGTGGTGCGGCTCGAGCAGTATGCACAAGACAAGGTCCAGGTCGTTGGCGATCGCGCGGTCGTCCGGCGGGGCGACCGGTTCACGCCACTGGCCGACGTCGACGCACTGCTCGGCCAGGCCGTCGCCGCGGCCGCGTCGAGCGTCCACGTGGTCGTGATCGACGGCGGCGACAGCGGGGTGGGACTCGCCGTGAGCACGATCCTCGACGTGCTGCCTGCCGACTCACCGATGCAGCCCGGCTCCGGAACCGGCGTGGCCGGCATCCTCTCGCTGGGCGGCGTCGCCACTGAGATCGTCGATCTCGGTGCCGTGCGGCGGCATGCCATGCTGGCGCTGGAGGCCTGACATGCACGCCGCAATTCTGCACCACTGCTGCACGTTCCGCGTTGGCGACGCCTGCTTCGCCGTGCCCGCCGACGGCGTGGTCGAGGTGCTCCGCGGCGGCCGGCTCACGCGGGTGCCCAAGGCTCCGGCCGGCATCCTCGGCCTCGTTCATCTCCGTGGTCGCATCGTGCCCGTCGTCGATCCGGCCGGTACGCTCGGCATCGACCGGCTGCTACCCGAGCGAGCCACGCACCTCGTGATCGCGCTCGACGATGACTGGTACGGCATGGTGATCGACGAGATGCTCGACGTGGTCGCGATCCCGACCGCGGCGATCGAGCAGGCGACCGAATCCGGGGGTGAGCTGGGCAACGACGCACTGACGGGGGTGTATGCCGCCCCAGATCGGCTCGTGCACCTGCTCGATCCCTGGCGCATGATTCATTCACTGGTGCGGCCCAAGCCGCAGTCACCCGAGAGGCAGGGAGCATCCCATGGCAGATCGTAGTTCCGCTGGCGGCGGCTGGCGTTCGTTTCTCACCAATCCCTTGCTGCTCGCCCTGCTCGGCGTGTCGCTGATTCCCATGGCCTTCATGGGCCTGACGAGCTACCGGACGTCGTCCACCGCGCTCCGGGAACAGGCTCTCAAGCAGCTCGACACGGTCAACGCGGTGACCGCGAAGTCGGTGGAGCGGTACTTCGCTTCGCTGCACCAGGAACTGGCGGTCCTCGCCGAGGGCCGAATCTGCGCCGAGTCACTCAAGGACTTCACGGCGGGGCTAACAGCACTGCGCGCCGACAATCAGGTCGATGACAAGGCGCTCGCCGCCGCTCGGCGTGATCTCGAATCGTTCTACACCGGTGAGTTCACCACCGAGTTCCGCCGGCGGTCAGACGCCGACATCGACGTGCGTCCCCTCTGCGACGCCCTCGACGACGACTCCGCCTACGCCCAGTACCTCTATATTCGCAACAATCCCAATCCGATCGGCTCGAAGCTCCTGCTCGACGCCGCCGACGACGACTCGGCCTACACGAAGGCACATACCCGACATCATCCGTTCTTTCGCGGCCTGGTGGAAAAGTACGGCGTCACGGATGTGTTCCTGATCGACGCGGCGTCGGGCAAGGTGGTCTACAACGTGACCAAGGAGACCGACTTCGGCGCATCGCTCCGCGAAGGTCCACTTGTGTCGTCAAGCCTCAGCACCGCGTTCCTGCAGGCCGTTTCCTCGGGCCGCCGCGATGCCGTGGCTTTCGGACAGTTTCAGCGGTACCTTCCGTCGTGCAACGAGCCAGCCAGCTTCATGGCCGCGCCCATCTACGAGGGCCGCACGCTGGTGGGGGCCGTCGCCTTCCAGGTCCCGATCGACAAGGTCAACGGGATTATCGGCGAGACCACCGGCATGGGCCGGACGGGCGAGACCTACGCCGTGGGTGATGACCGCCTGTTCCGTAGCGACTCCCGGTTCGTCAAGGAACTCGGCGTGAAGTCGACGATCATCAACCCCGACTTCAAGGTCGACACCGCGGCGGTACGGTCGGCGATCGACGAGGGCAAGAGCGGTACGGCCGAGATGGCCGACTACCGTGGCGTGCCATCGCTCGTATCGTGGCGACCGGTGACGATCCATCGCGATACCGGCGGCCGGGGCGATATCCGCTGGGCGCTGCTCTCCGAGATCGACAGCGCGGAGGTCTTCCAGCCAGTGTCGCGGCTGTTGAAGCTCGCGCTGACGGTGTTCGGGCTCACGTCGGCCGCCGTGCTCGGCGTGTCGACGCTGATCGCCCGACGACTGAACCGTGAGGCCACGCGGCAAGCAACGCTCGTCGGCGGCATCGTGGACAACACCCACGCCCTAGCGAGTTCGTCGGAGGAGCTCACGAGCGTCAGCCAGCAGATGAGCGCCGCAGCAGAGGAGACGACCGCCCAGGCCAACCTGGTGTCGGCCGCGGCCGAGCAGGTGAGCGGCAACACGCGGACGGTGTCGGGCTCGATCGACAACCTCGTGGCGAGCATCCACGAGATCGCCAGGAACGCGCAGGATGCGGCGACCACCGCCCGCAAGGCGGTGGACATGGCCTCGGCCACGTCGGGCACGATGGCGGCGCTTGGCCGCTCCAGCCAGGAGATCGGCGCCGTCATCAAGGTGATCACG
>CAXNJC010000140.1:0-4896 GCA_964202525.1 Pirellulales bacterium | reverse complement strand
CCTTTACAAAGTGTCAATTCGTGGTCATCCTCGGGGAAACCGTTGAACCCTCGGGGAGCAGCCATGATCTCGTCGCTCTGCTTTGTGAGTCTGTTTGCGTGGGCGGCGACCAGTGCCACGGACGAGCCCAGGCCCGAAGCCCCGAAGCTCGAGGTCGTGCGGCAGGCGCAGCCTGTGGTCGCGTGGCTCACGGCAGTGAAGACATCGGATGTGAAGCTGCTCAAGACCGTCTGGTCGACCCGCATGACAGCAGGCATCCCGCAGGACGGCGAGGACGAGCACTGGAACAACCGCCTGGAGGCCTACAAGAAGGTTTGGGCGCAGCAGTTCGGGGAGTACGAGGTCTCCGACTTCACGTTCACATTCGCAGGAAATGACACGGCGGGCGTGGTCGTCATCGAGCACAAGGGCAGAAAACTCCCCGGGCTGAGGGTGATCAAGGAAGGCGATCAATGGAAGATCGACGAGCGGTGAGCGGGATCTCGTGATGCGCCCGAACTCGCGGGTTGAATCGACGCTGCTGCGGCGCATCAACGAGCGGCGGCTGATGGAGGTGCTGCAGGAGCACGGGCCATCGTCCCGCGCCGCCCTCACGCGGGCCTCCGGACTCACGGCGCCCACCGTCTCGAAGGCGGTCGAAACGCTCCTCCGCAGCGGCCTGCTCGAGGAACTCGACCCACCGGAGCAGGCGATCGGACGCCCCGGCCGGCTGGTGCGGCTGGCCGCCGACACGGCGGCCGTGCTCGGCGTCGTGGTCGACGTGCAGGGCTCGTGCGTCGTGGCCGCCGGCCTCGACGGCAGGGTCACCGAGGAGCAGACCCGCAGGCTTCCCACCCCGGCGACCTACCCGGAACTCGTCGATCGGCTCGACGCCGAGTGCCGGCAGCTGATCGCCTCGCTGCCGGCGCGAATCCTCGGCATCGGCGTGAGTGTGCCGGGGCTCGTCAACGACCGGTTCAAGGAGGTCGTCGTGTCGCCGAACCTGCACCTGCTCGATGGGCAGAACCCCGCCCGCGACCTGGAGCGGCGGCTCGGGATCCCCTGCGTGCTGGTGCAGGAGACCGACGCCCTCTGCCTCGGGGAGCGGATGTATGGCGCGGCGCGGGGACGCCACGACTTCGCGATGCTCGACGTGCATACCGGACTGGGCCTCGGGGTGATGAGCGGCGGACAGCTGCTCGCCGGACACAGCGGCATGGCCGGCGAGCTCGGGCACATCACCGTCGTGCCCGACGGGATCCGCTGCGGCTGCGGCAACCGGGGCTGCCTCGAGACCCTCGCCACCGACTCGGCGCTCGTGCGGATGCTCGAAGCCGCCGTGGGCGAGCCACTCGACCTCGGCCGAGCCCGGCAGCTCCTCGAAGAACGCGGTGGAGATTTTCAGCACGAGGTGCGGATCGTCACCGAGTACCTCGCCATCGCGATCGCCGCGGTGATCAACATCTTCAATCCCACCACGCTGTTCGTGCACGGCACGCTGCTCGCCGGCGTCGAGGGGCGGTTTGCCCGGGTGGTCGAGCGGGTGCGGCAGCGGACGCTGACGGCATCGCTGGCCGAGTGCACACTCGTGGCCACGCGCTCGAGCAAGCGGCAGGGGGCGATCGCCGGTATCATCCATCAGCTCACCGCCGCTTGGGCCCCCGCGATCCGCTGATCCTCCGGGGCACCCTGGCGATTGAGCCACCGACCGTGGAGGTTTCCATGACCGTGCCCGGCACTCACCCGTTCTCGCTCGCCGGCCGGGTGGCCCTCGTGACCGGCTCGTCTACCGGCCTCGGCAAGGCGACGGCCATGTGCCTCGGCCGCACCGGCGCGACAGTGGCCGTCAACTACGCCAACGACTCCGCCCGGGCGGAGGCGGCTGTCGCCGAGATTCGGGCGGCGGGCGCGGTGGCCGACCTCTTCCGGGCCGACGTCACGGACGAGGGAGAGATCGACCGCATGTTCACGGCGATCGAGGGATCCTTCGGCCCGGTCGACATCGTGGTGGTCAACGCCACGCCGGCCCAGCCGCACAAGTCGATCGAGGACTACGACTGGGACTTCTACCAGCAGATGCTCGACTTCTTCGTGAAGAGCCCCTACCTGCTCGCCCGCCGGGCGCTGCCGGGCATGAAGGCGCGGCGGCACGGCCGGCTGATCAACATCACGAGCGAAGTGTTTCACCTCGGCGTGGCGCCGTTCTCCGCCTACGTGGCCGCCAAGGGAGGCCAGACCGGCTGGTCGCGGAGCATGTGCCACGAGCTCGCGCCCTGTGGGATCACCGTCAACATGATCGCTCCGGGGTGGATCCCGGTGGAGCGGCACGCGAATGACCCGCAGGCCGACAAAGAGGCCTACCTCGCGAGCGTGCCGATGGGCCGCTGGGGTAGGCCCGACGAGGTGGGCTGGGCGGCGGCGTATCTCGCCAGTGACGAAGCTGCCTTCGTGACGGGCCAGACGATCGCCGTCAACGGCGGCAAGACGTGCTGGTAGCCGATCGCGGCGCGGCGGCCGCGCCGGCTTCCTCCCGTCGCAGGCGGCGGTCGAGCGCGGCGATCAGCCGCTCGAGCCGGCGGCGGTAGGAGAAGTGCTCGACCTCGAGCGCGTGCCGCGGGGAGTCGACGTAGCGGATCGGCGAGGCGGGCTCGGGCCGCTGGCGAGCGCGGGCGAGCCACGCGGCGGCGCGGGGAGCGGAGCGGGCGGCACGGGCCATCCGCGCGACGACCGCGGCCTGCAGGTCGGTGATGCCCCACTGGCCGCTGTCGGGCTGGATCAGCCCGACCACGGCGAGGTCGTCGCGGTCGCGGGGCAGCAGGTGCATGAACAGCCGCGGGCTGGAATCCGGCTCCGCTCCGCCGAGCAGCCGTGCGTCGAGGAAGGGATGGGTGATCCGGTAGCCCGTGGCGCAGATCACGACGTCGAACGCGGCCCGCGTGCCATCGCGAAACACGGCCTCGTGGCCCGCGAACGCGGCGACGTCGCCCGCCGGCTGGATGCGTCCGGCGTCGACGAGCGCGAGGATGTCGGAGTTGATCACCGGATGGGTCTCGAACAGCCGGTGGTCGGGCCGCGGCAGGCCGTGCCGCCAGGGCAGGCCGATCGTCCGGTCGATCATGCGGAGCGCGACGAGCCGCCGCAGCCACGTCGGGGCCGCCATCTTCAGGAGCCGCTCGCTCCGCAGGTCGGAGGGCCGTCCGAAGACCATCCGCGGGACGACGTAGTAGCCGCGGCGCGTGGAGTGCACCGTGACCGCCGCGTGCCGGCCGCACTCCACCGCGATGTCGCAGCCCGAGTTGCCGCCGCCGATCACGAGCACCCGGCGGCCGGCGATCGGCACGGGCTGCGTTGGCGACTTGTAGTCGGCGGCGTGGAGGAGCGTGCCGGCGAACGATCCGGGAATCTCGGGCAACCGTGGGGCGTGGTTGTGGCCGCTCGCGATCACGACCCCCGCGCAGTGCCGCGGGGGCCCGCCCGCCACCGCCACCTCGAAGCCCGTGCCCGGCGGCCCGAGCGGTGTGATCCGCTCCACGGCCGTGTTCAGGCGGATGAAGGGCTCGAGACCGAAGGCCCGCGCATAGGCCTCGAGGTAGGCGAGGCACTGGCGGTGGTCGGGGTAGGCCGGATAGTGCCGCGGCATCGGAAAGTCGCCGATCTGGGTGAGCGACTTCGAGCTGATCAGCCGCGTGGAGGCGAACACCCGCGAGGTGCCCGAGCCGAACCGCCAGTTGCCGCCGATGCCGGCCTCGCGCTCGAGGCACTCGGCCGGCACGCCCGCCTCGCGGAGACGCTTGACCGCGGCGAGGCCCGACGGGCCGGCCCCGATCACGCACCACGGCAGGCGGTCAGCGGAGGC
Source organism: Pirellulales bacterium (assembly GCA_964202525.1). GTDB lineage: Bacteria > Planctomycetota > Planctomycetia > Pirellulales > UBA1268 > QWPN01. The sequence continues at coordinate 1,061 of CAXNJC010000140.1, read as the reverse complement.
TGGTGACGATGGCATCGGCGAGTCGGTCGAGGTCGGATTCCGAATGGAGCCAGGAGAGGCTCGCGCGGACGAGGCTGCGGCCGTGCGGCACGCTCGGCGGGCGGATCGCCGGCACGAAGAACCCGGCGTGGGCGAGCTGCTCGGCGAGCGCCATCGCCTGCTCCGGCGGTCCCGCGACGACCGGCACGATCTGCGCTTCCGCACCGCCGAGATCGACGCCCGCCTCGGCCAGCCGGCCTCGAAAGCCGGCGGCTTTCGTCGCGAGCTCCGCGCGACGGTGCGGCTCCGCGGCGACCAGCTCGATCGCCCGCGTAGCGGCGGCGGCCACCGGCGGCGGATGGGCCGTGGAGAAGATCCAGCCGCGGGCGGAATGCCTCAGCCAGTGAACGAGGTCGGGGTGGCCGGCCACGAAGCCCCCAGCCGCGCCGAGCGCCTTGGAGAGCGTGCCCGTGCGGATATGCACGCCGGCGGCGCATCCCGTGTCCTCCACGAGGCCGCTGCCACGCGGGCCGAACACGCCGGTGGCATGCGCCTCGTCCACCATCAGCATCGCGGCGTGCCGGCGGGCGAGGTCGCAGAGATCCGCGAGCGGCGCGATCGTGCCATCCATCGAGAACAGCGTGTCGGTGACGATCAGCCGCCGCCCCGGGCCTCGCCTCGACGCGAGCAGCGCCTCGAGCGCGGCGGGGTCGCGGTGCGGATAGACGTGGACGGTCGCCCGCGAGAGGCGGCAGCCGTCGATGATGCTCGCGTGGTTGCGTTCGTCGCTGAAGATCGTGTCGTCGGGCCCGACGAGTGCGGCGATCGTGGCCGCGTTGGCGGCGAAGCCGCTCGGAAACGTGACCGCCGCGGGCACGTCGAGCAGCTCGGCGAGCGCCCGCTCGAGCCGTTCGTGGGCCTGCGAATGCCCGCTCACCAGCGGGCTCGCGCCGGCCCCGAAGCCCTCGGCGCACGCGGCCTTCGACGCGGCCTTGGTGAGCCGCACGTCGCCGGCGTAGCCGAGGTAGTCGTTGGAGCCGACGTTCACGAGCGACCGGCCGTCGAGCTCGACCGTGCCTCCC
>CAXNJC010000139.1:0-4937 GCA_964202525.1 Pirellulales bacterium | reverse complement strand
CTGCTTCGACGCCGGCGCCCCGCTGGTCACCGCCGCTCCGCCGGCGCTGCGGCCCGCCGTGGCGATGTTCGTGGGCGGTGGACGCGCCGTGGCCGACGCCATCGAACGGGGCGGATACGACACGCTGGTCCACCGGCCGACGGTCGGCCGGTGGACGAAGGCGCGGCTGGCGGCGACGGCGTGGTGGCGGTCGTGGCGCGCGACGGGGAGGCCGCGATGACCGGCCTGGAGGCGGACCATGCCGCCTGCGCGGCGATCCTGCGGCGTTCGGGCTCGAGCTTCGCGCTGCCGATCTCGCTGCTGCCAGCGGCGAAGCGACGGGGCACCACCGCGCTCTATGCGTTCTGCCGGATGGCCGACGATCTTGTGGACGACGCCGTCGATCCGGCGTCGGCCGCGGAGGCCCTGGCAGCGTTCGGCGCCGCGACCGACGACGCCCTGGCTGGCGTGCCGGTCGAGGAGCCCGTGCTGCGGGCGGTCGCCGACACCGTGCGACGCTACGGGGTGCCCCCCGAGTGCCTCCGCGATGTCCTGGCGGGGGTGCGGATGGACCTCGACCGTGCCGACTACGACACGCCCGCCGAACTGGAGCTCTACTGCAGCCGGGTGGCCAGTGCGGTCGGGGTCGCCTCGATCCACGTCTGGGGATTCATCGACCCCGCGGCGGTCCGCGTGGCGCACGATTGCGGCGTTGCGTTTCAACTCACGAACATCCTCCGCGACGTGCCCGAGGATCTCGCCCGGGGCCGCATCTATCTGCCGCGGGCCGACTTCGCGGCCTGCGGGTGCAGCCCGGACGACCTGATCGCCGGGCGGATCGGGCCGGAGTTCGCCAGGCTCGCGACCCTCGAGGTCGAACGGGCGACCGCCCGGTTTCGCTCCGCAGAGGCCCTCGACCGGATGCTCAGCACCGACGGGCGGGTCGTCTTTCGGACGATGTTCGGCGTCTACCGAGCCCTGCTCGCCGCCGTGCGCCGCGCGGGCCCCTCGATCTTCAGCACGCGTGTACGGCCGGCGAAGCCCCGCCTGCTGGCGTCTGCCGCGGCCACGCTCGCGCTCGGCACGAGGTGGCGTCGATGAACGCGCCTCAGGGCATGACGGCCGCCAGGCCGCACGTCGCGATCGTCGGCGGCGGATTGGCGGGGCTCGCGGCGGCCGCGGCGCTGTCTGACGCCGGGTGCAGGGTCACGCTGCTCGAGGCCCGACGGCGGTGCGGCGGCCGCGCGGCCTCGTTCGAGGATCCGGTCGCCGGCGGCCTCGTCGACGCCTGCCAGCACGTCGCCATGGGCTGCTGCACGAATTTTCTCGACCTCTGCCGCTGGGGTGGGATCGACGACGCGCTCCGCCGCGATCGCACGCTCTGGTTCATCGGGCCCGAGGGCGACCGCAGCCGCTGCACGCCCTCTCGCCATCTGCCCGCTCCCCTGCACCTCGCCCCCCTGCTCGTCTCGATGCGGCACTTCTCGCTGGCGGAGAAGTTCTCGCTCGCCCGCGGCATGGTGCGGCTGGCCCGGCACCGGCCCAGCGCCGCGGCCGACGCAGCGACGGCGCTTGAATGGCTGCGCTCGATCGGCCAGCCGGAGCGTGTGGTCCGACTCTTCTGGCAACCCGTGCTCGAGAGCGCGCTCGGCGAGTCGATCGATCTGGTGAGCGTCGCCGCGTCCCGTAAGGTGATCGTCGACGGATTTCTCGCCCACCGCGACGCTGCCGACCTGCTGGTGCCGACGCAGCCGCTCGGCGTGCTCTTCGGAGAGCGGCTCGCGGCCCGGCTCGAGGCCCGTGGCTGCGAGGTTCGCACGGCGGCGGCCGTGGCCTCGATCGAGCGGGATCGGGATCGCGCCGTCGCCGTGACGACGGGCGACGAGCGGCTCCCCTGCGACGCCGTCGTGGTGGCGGTGCCCTGGAAGGCCGCCGCCCGACTCCTCCCCGACATGGTGGCCGTCGGAGACGAGCGGCTGGCCGGATCCCCGATCACGGCGGTGCACCTGTGGTTCGACCGTGACGTGCTCGACGTGCCACACGCGGTGCTCGTGGGGCGGGTGTCGCAGTGGGTGTTTCGCGGCGAGCCGGGTGACGGCCACTGCCAGGTGGTGATCAGCGCGTCGCGCGGCCTGCTGCAGGGCGATCGCCGGGCGATCGTCGATACGGTCGTGGCGGAGCTTCGCGAGATCTTTCCGGCGGCCCGCGGGGCCGCCGTCCGCGACGCGCGGGTGGTGACCGATCCGACGGCCGTGCTCTCGGTGCGGCCAGGCGTCGAGTCGCTACGGCCCGCGGCGGTCACCGGCGTGCCGAATCTCGTCCTCGCCGGCGACTGGACCGCGACCGGGTGGCCGTCAACCATGGAGGGAGCCGTCCGCAGCGGACGCCTGGCGGCCGCTGCCGTGGGCAGGCGCCTCGGGGTGCCCGTGCGGGGGCCGGCCCCGGACCTGCCCCGCAGCCTGCTCACGCGGCTGCTCGCGGGCGGGTGAGGCCTGTGACGCTCAGGGAAGCTGGCGGATGAGGTCGGTGACCGCCGCCGCGAGCGTCTTCGAGTCGACGACGGCCCGCTCCCAGAGCCGCCAGACGTCGCGGGCGACCGCCGGCCTCCGTCCGACCGCACCAATCACTGCTCCGAGCCGTCGCAGCGGCGAGCGGGCGGCGGCGAGATCGGCCACCTCCGCCGGAAGCGACTCGAGGGCATCGTCTGAGACGACCCGCACGGAGTGACACGGCAGCCCCAGCAGCGCGGCCACACTGGCCACCGCATGGGTCTCCATGTCGACCGCATGGCCGCCCGTCCTCGCGGCCAGCGCCCGCTTGGCGTCCACCGTCGACACGACGCCGTCGACGCTGACGATGGTCAACGGGACGGCGGCGGGGCCGACTCGTGCCAGGTCGATGGCCGTCGCAGCGCCGTCGCGAACTGAGCGGGACGCGTGGATGACGCCGCCCCGGGCCACGCCTGCGTCGAGGCCGCCCGCGAAGCCCGCAGTGATCATGCACCGCGGCCGATGCCCGGCGATGAGCTGGCGGGTCGCGGCCTCCGCGGCCCCGGTCCCGACCCCCGACACGCACCAGGCGACACTCCGGCCGGCGACTCTGCCGGTGTGAAACGCGAGCCTCGAGGCCCGGAACTCGCGACGGCCCTCCGCGAGCCGCTCGAACGCGTCCGCCTCCACGGCGAGCGCGAAGACGATGCCGGCGGTGGCATCGACGGCCGAAGCTGGAGCGGAGGGTGGCATGTCCGGGGGCTCACCACCAGGCCGCGCAGCGGCTCAGGAAGTCGAGCGGCCTCCACCAGCCGCGCTGCGCGGGCCGGCCCCCTGACGCGGAGCTGTGGTCACAGGCGGCGCACGGCGGTTCGGCATGCACCAGTGCCACCTCGTACTTCGCAACCCGCTCGACGTGTTCCGGGCCTTCGGCCTTGTAGAACCGTTTCTTGACGATCAGGGTGCCGCAGGGGGGATGGCAGCGGCACTCCGGTGGCGGGGCATGCCACGGATCGCTGCCCCGGACGCACGCGTACTCGCACGACATCGAATACACGGGCTTCGCCGACGTCTTCTCGCCCCACGTGCCCCGGCACGCGGGGACGCACTCGCCGCAGCCGTCGGTGCAGCCCGTGCAGCCCGCCGTGGCCCGCTGGACGAACCCGGCCGCCAGCAGGCCGGCGGCGGCCGCAGCGGCGAGGCAGATGGTCGCGCCGGAACGTTTCATGGGAGAAGTCTCCGTCAGAAGTCGAAGGCGAGCCGGGTGCCGAAGCCATGAATCCAGCCGCTACCGTCGTAGGACGGCGCCGGCACGACGGCGCCGGTCGAGTCCTTCGTATAGGGCGTGTTCGTGAAGGTGCGGTAGGTGAAGTCGTAGTTGAAGTAGACGCGGGCGTTCGGATTGAGCAGCCAGTTGAGCCCCAGCGTGCAGCCGTTGAGCACGCCGCCGTTGACTTCGCCATCGCTGAGGCAGAGGTAGTTGTAGCGGATGCCCGCCTGCCAGGCTCCCTCGCTCAGGCTGAGCCGCCGGCCAGACCCGCCGCCGCGGACGGCGTAGAAGTTGTTGTGCGGGATGGGCCGATCGAAGCGGTATTCGATCTTCGAGTATGTGCGGCTCTCGCCGGTCAGAAAGTAGAGCACCTCGGCGTAGGCCGCCTGGTAGTACACCGTGCCGACGCTCGTTCCCGGCGATGGCTGATAGCCGTCCGTGTTCAGCGGACCAGCGCTTGTGGTCGTGGCGTTGTACAGCCACGAGCCAAAGTACTCCGACTGGAACGACCAAGGCCCGTTGTTGCCCACGAACTCCAGGCCGATCATGTTCTGCCACGATCCCTCCAGGAGGCCGCTGTCGGCATAGATCGAGTTCAGCGGCCCAGGCGGCCCGTTGCGAATCGAGCCGCGGCTGCGGAAGCGGACTGCCGTGATCTGCGGGCTCGTCGGCAGACCGTTGGCGTCGAATGACGTGTACTGCCGCCGCGGCTCCATCGTCCGCCCCGAGAGGCCGAGATGCAGCAGTTTTTGTCCCTCGTCCTCGAAGACGGGCAGCCAGACGAGGCGGCCGACGGTCACGCTGCCGCCGCTGGAGTTGGAGAACCCGAATGGGTTGGTCGTGTTCTTGAACTGCCCGACCTGCCAGCCGACATCGCCGTCGTCCGTGCTGTTCATCACCTGGATGCCTGGGAGGAAGCCGTTATTGAACGGGCCCTCGAAGGCATCCTGGGCGAATGACCGCTCCATGAAGTTGAGCCAGCGGCTGCTCGTGAGGTGCTCGTAGCCGTAGGGGTCCTTCTGGTTGCCCACGCGCACGGTGCCCAGCACGGGGATCTCGCGAAGCTGCAGCCAAAGGTCGGTGACGGCCGTCAGCGGGCCCGCGTCCCGCTCGGTGGGATAAATGGCGTTGTTGACGTTGAGCTGATTGACGAAGTCGTACTCCGCCGCCCAGTCGTAGAACTCGTACATCCGGCCTTC
>CAXNJC010000138.1:0-4946 GCA_964202525.1 Pirellulales bacterium | reverse complement strand
TGGGATCGCGTTCACGGCGATCGCGCCTTCGTCGTTCGGGCTGGCCCTCACGCTCGGCGGCCTGGCACTCGCGGCGGCCGGCATGCACGTGGAGGTGGGCTCGCTCCTCGCCCAGGCAGCGGCGAATGTCGCCAAGGCGCGGAAGGAGGCCCACGAGCGGCGGCTGGAGGCCCAGCGGCTGGCGATCGAACGGCAGCGACTCGAGGTGGAGGCCGCCCGGCTGGCGGCGGAGCGGGAGGCCCGGCACCGGCCGACGTCCGCGCCGCCGCTGGAGACGCCGGCGCCAGCGGCAGAGCGGCCCCCGGCGGCTCCGCTGCCGCCGCCGATCCCGCGGGTCGTTCCCGCGGATTACTACGGCCCGGGCGAGCGGGTGACCGTGATCACGCATCCGCCCACGCAGCGCTGGAGCCCTGGGCTGGCGGCGGTGCTGAGTTTTCTCCTGCCGGGCCTGGGGCAGGTCTACAAGGGGCAGGTCATCAACGGGATCGTCTGGTTTTTCCTCGTGGGGCTCGGCTACCTTGCCCTCGTGCTGCCGGGAATCATGCTGCACTTCCTGTGCGTGGTCGGTGCGGCGAGCGGCAACCCCTGGTCGCCGGGCCGCACGGAAGTGGTGCGGCTCTGACCAACCTGAAAGGAACATCGTGAACGTCGAACGAGTGAAGTACGTGGTCTGGGCCGCCGACATGGACCGGGCGGTGCGGTTCTGGCGGGACACGTTCGGCGGGCTGCTCCTCAAGCACAACTCCGTGATCGCGGAGGTGGAGATCGCCGGCGCCGTGATCGGCATTCACTCCGGTGGCGAAGGGAAGCGGACGTGGACCGGCATCAGCCTGCAGGTGCCCGACGTGCTCGCGGGGGGCCGGGAGGTGCAGGCCGCCGGCGGCTCCCTCACGACAGAGCCGGAGCCCGAGAACGGCGAGCCACCGCACCTCGCGATGTGCGCCGACACCGAGGGGAACGAGTTCATGCTCACCCGCAAGCGCGGCTGACGCGTCGTTGGGTGCGGCCCGCATCGCTCACGCGATTTCGGCTTCCCAGGACAGTGGGCGGTGTGGCGTCAGGGGGCCCGCTTCCAGACGGTGGTGCCGTCCTTGATCGTCTCATCCACGCGGATCGCCTCGATCGTGGCCGGCGGCACCGTGAGCGGGTTGGCCGAGAGGATCACGAGATCGGCCCGCTTGCCCGGCTCGATCGAGCCCTTCGCCCGTTCCTCGCCGTACATCCGCGCCCCGTCGATCGTGATCGCCTCGAGTGCCTCCAGCGGCCCGATCCGCTCGTCGGCGCCGATCGTCTGGCCCGACCGCGAGATGCGATTCACGGCCGTGTGGATCGTGAACAGCTGGCTGAGTGGCGAGACGTTGAAGTCGGTGTGGTTCGCCGGCCGGATGCCCAGCGCCCGCGCCGACTTCATGGGGCTGAGGAAGTCGGCCTGCGCCCGTCCGCGGTTGGCCACGTGGGTGTCGCCGAAATAAAAGCAGTGGAGCGTGAAGAACGAGGGGGTGATCTTCCAGGCCGCGTACTTCTCGAGCTGGTCGCGGCGGATGAACTGCGAGTGCACCCCCACCGTGCCCCGGGGCTTCGCGGGATCGTCGCCCGAGGCGAAACGGTGGGCCTCCAGGAGCGCGTCGATCGCCGCGTCGCCGTTACAGTGCACGAACAGCGTGGCGCCGCCGTCGTAGACCTTCTTCACCCACTCGTTGAGCGTGGCCTGCGGGAAGGAGAGCTCGCCCCGCCACTCCTTCTGCCCGGCCGGACCGTCGACGAGATAGGGCGTGGTGAAGGCGGCGGTGCGGCCCTGGGGCGAGCCGTCGGCCACGACCTTCACGCCGCCGATCCGCAGCCGGTTGCGATACTCGGGCTCGTTTGCCGGGGGCTTGTCGCCGAACACCGCGTCGAGCTCCGTGACAAACGGCAGCGCGACCACGTCGAGCTTCAGGTCGCCACGGTCGGCGAGAATCCTGAGCAGGTCCAGCTGGTGCTTCATCGTGGCCCCTTCCTGGGCCGTCGTGATGCCGTTCTGCAGGTAGAACTCCTGCCCGGCCTTCAGTAGGTCGAGCGCTTCGTCGTCGCCGGGGCCCGGCACCTTCGAGAAGATGGGGAGGAAGGCTGTCTCGAAGAGCAGGCCGTTCGGCTCGTTGGATCCCGGCTCGCGGCCGATCACGCCGCCCTCGGGCGTGGGCGTGGCGGCGGTGATGCCGTAGGTGGCCAGGGCCTTGGAGTTGAGCATCGCGCCGTGGCCCGACACGTGCACGAGCATCACGGGATTGTCCGGAAACGCCGCGTCGAGCTCCTGCTTCGTCGGAGCCCGCTTCTCCGCGAGCAGCTCCGGGTCGTAGCCGAACCCGATCACGAACTTCCCGGGCCCGAGCTTCCGCCGGGCCTGCACGGCCTTCAGGGCCACGATCACGTCGGCCACGCTCCGGCACGGACCGGCCGGCGGCGAGGCGCAGAGCGCCTGCGTCTGCACGTCGACAAGCGACCAGAAATGGCTGTGGCCGTCGACGAACCCGGGCACGAGCGTCTTGCCGCCGAGGTCGGTCAGCTCCGTGGCGGGCCCCTTGTGCTTCATCACGTCGGCCTCGGTGCCGACTGCCACGATCCTGCCGCCGGCGATCGCGACGGCCTCTGCTGCGGGCTGCGCGGCGTTGACCGTGACGATCGGGCCGCCACGGATGATGCGGTCGGCCGGGGCGTCGGCGGCCCTCGATGCGGTGCAGGCGACGACGAGCGCGGCAAGCGGGATGACGCGAGGCACGAAACGCATGGCTGGCTCCCGGGACGATGAGACGGATGGCGGAGACTCTGCCGGCCGAGTGTAGCGGACGTGTGGCCTGCAGGACCGCGTGGAAGACGGCGGGGACGCTCGCGGGTGTGACGGCTCGGGCAGGTGCGGCCGTCGGCGGTCGCCGTCGCGTGGCGAGCGGGCCGATCCTCCTGGTCAGGTCACGGCGGTTCCGCGAGTGGAGGTGGCAGAATGCGCGTCGTTATGGCAGGCCTGATCGCGGCGGCGGTGTTGCTGGTCGCGGCCGGAGTTGACGCAGCGGACGAGGCAACGCCGCGGTTTTACGTCACGGGCCTGCTCGGCGAGTCGTTCGCCACGCTGGCCGAGCCGCTCCATCGAGAGCTCGCCGGCGAGTGGGTGAACGGATCGATCCTCACCGCGGGCGGTGCCGCCGGCGTCGCCTATGCCCGCGACAACGGCCAATGGCGGTTCGAGATCGAGGGCCGAGGTCGCGACGACCTGACGGCGTCGTTGGGGCAGGCGGTTCCCCCGGTGTTCGCGGCAGACTTCGCCTGGGCCGCGGCCGACGGCTGGTCGGCCACCGCCAACGTCTGGCGCGACTGGTGGATCGGCGAGCGGTGGGCCGTGTATGCGGGTGGTGGGCTCGGTGGCGGTGGCTATCGGTAGAGCTTCGCCGGCGAGATCCAGTTCTTCGATTTGAAGGGGACCTTCGCGGGTAACGATCAGGTTGCGGAGTTGGCGTGGCAGGCGGGCGGAGGGCTGGTGTACGACGTCTCTGAGCGGATCGCCTTCGACGTCGGCTACCGCTTCTTCTCGATCGGTCAGGCCGACGTGTCGTACACGGTGACCCCGCCTTTCGGCCCGCCGTCGACCGCCACGGCAGCTCAGCAGTTCACCGCGAGCGAACTGCTCTTCGGGCTGCGGGTCTAGCACAACGCGGGACGCTCCGAACATTTGCGAAGCGACGGGGCGTCTTGCTCGGGAAGCGGATCGCAGTCACCGCGGCGTGGTGAGGCTCTGGCGGGGGGGGCGACCGCGAAGGCGATCGACGAGGCAGGCGGCGATTTCGGACAGGGGCACCGCCTCGTCGGCCACGCCCGCCTCGATCACCGCCTTCGGCATGCCGTAGACGACACAGGAACTGGCTGCCTCGGCGACGACGAGCCCCCCGCGTGATGACAGCCCGCGGCAGCCCTCGAGGCCGTCGCTCCCCATGCCGGTCAGCACCGCGGCCATCAGCCTGCCGTCATAGACGGCGGTCGCCGTCTCCAGCAGTCGGTCGAACGACGGGCGGCAGCCCTTGCGGGGTGGGGAATCGTCGAGCAGGCAACAGATGGTGCCTTCCCGCCTCGCGAGCGCCAGGTGAACGCCGCCCGGGGCCAGGTGTACCCGACCCGGCTGCACGGGCATGCCGTCGCCGGCCTCGACCACGGGGATGCGCGAGATCGCGGCCAGCCGTGTGGCAAGGCTGGAGGAAAACTCTGCCGGGATGTGCTGGACCACGAACACCGGAACCGGCAGGTCGGGCGGGAGTTGCGGGATGAGCAGCCGCAGGGCCTGGGGGCCGCCCGTCGAGGTTCCGATCGCGATCGCGGCGTACCGCGGGGGCGTTGCCGACCAGCCGCCCGCCGCGGGCGTGATGGCCGGCGTCACGACGATCGGCGCCGTACCGGCCGCGGTGCCGCCGCGGACCGCGGCGATCTTCTCGCCGAGGTCCACGAGCAGTTGTTCGCGGTTCTCGTGCGCGAAGGTGCCCGAGGGTTTGAGCACGTAATCGAACGCCCCCTCCATGAGCGCGGTCACCGTCGTCGGAGCGCCGTCGGCGGTGAGGCTGCTCACCATCACCGTCCGCGGCGCGAGTCCCCGGCGGCGAAACTCCCGGAGCACCTCGATCCCGTCCATACCAGGCATCTGGACGTCGAGCGTGACGACGTCGGGCCTCGTTCGCGCGACGAGCTCCACGCCGTCGATCCCGTTCGCCGCGGTACCCACCACCTCCACGTCGGGCATGCGGCCGAGCACGTTGAGAAGCATCTGGCGATAGAGCGCCGAGTCGTCGATCACGGCGATGCGGAGAGAGGGGGTGGTCATCGTGACGGCGGCCAGACGGTCGGGAGGGCGGCGGGTCGTACCGAATACGCCGATTGTGGCGGACGCGCGCCGGCCGACGCCAGACGGAGGGACGGAAACCGCCGCCTGATTT
>CAXNJC010000137.1:0-4951 GCA_964202525.1 Pirellulales bacterium | reverse complement strand
CGACCCCCGGGGGAAGATCGAGTCGCTCGCCGAGAAGGTGCGGCCCGCCGACCTCGCCGACCGGGATCTGTTCATCGTGCTCGACACCAGCGCCTGGGCCCAGCTCGGCGCGATGGGCGAAGTGGCGAAGTCGATGCGCGACCGCGTGCTCGTGATCGACCACCACGTGAGCGAGGACGACCTCTCCGACCGCTGGTTCAAGGACACGGCGGCCGAGGCGACCGCCCGGATCGTCTACGAGATCGGCCTGCGGCTCCGCGTGCCGCTCACGGAGCCGATCGCCACGCCGCTCTACGCCGGCCTCTCGACCGATACGGGAGGATTCCGATTCCCGAGCGTGAGCGGCGAGAGTTTCCGGATCGCCGGTCGGCTCGTCGATGCGGGGGCCAATCCCACGGCGATCTACCGCGAGCTCTTCGAGCAGGACACGCTCTCGCGGCTGCATCTCGTCGGCCGCACGCTCGCCGGCGCGGTCACGAGGCACGATGGCCGGGTGATCGTGTCGACGGTCCGGCAGCAGGACATCCGCGAGGTGAAGGCGCAGCCCGCCGACACGGAAGACCTCGTCAATCTCACGCTCGCGGTGAAGGGGACGGAGGTGGCGGTGATCCTCATCGAGCAGCCCGACGGGAGGATCAAGGTGAGCTTCCGCAGCCGCGGCCGGCTCGACTGCAACGAACTGGCGGCCCGCTTCGGCGGTGGCGGCCACAAGGCGGCGGCCGGCACGATCGTCGACGGGCCGTTCGAGTCGGCGCACGAGAAGGTGGTGGCGGCCGTCGATGACGCGTGGCTGGCGCTGCAGGCCGTGCCCGCCTGACGCCGCGGTCGTCATCGAGGAGGGATCGAGCATGGTCCGACGTGACGCCAATCGCCGCGACGTTCTCGCCAAGGCGCTGGCGATCGCCTGCGGAGGGCTCGCCACGCTGCCCCCGGTGGTCGCCGGGCTGTGGGCGGCGTTCGATCCGCTGCGGCGCACCCGCGGCGCCGCGTCGTTCCTCCCCGTGGCCGATCTCGCCGCGATCCCCGACGACGGCGTGCCCCGGCAGTTTCCCGTGATCACCGACCGCGTCGATGCCTGGACCGGCTTCGCCGCGGAGCCGGTCGGAGCGGTCTACCTCAGCCGAGGCAAGGGATCCCGCGCGGTGCAGGCGCTGTCGGCCACCTGCCCGCACGCGGGCTGCTTCATCGATCTCGAGAAGACGGGCCGCTGCTTCCGCTGCCCCTGCCACAACAGCACGTTCACGCTCGACGGCGGGATCGTGGCCCCGAGCCCGAGCCCGCGGGCGATGGACGAGCTCGAGTGCCGGGTGGGCAGGACGGGCGCGGTGGAGGTGAAGTGGCAGAAGTTCCGTGCCGGCGTGGCGGACAAGGTGGTGCAGGGATGACGCCCGCGAGGCAGGGCCCCTTCGGCCGGCTGGCCGACTTCCTCGACGACCGCACCGGCTACCGGGCGGTCGTCCGCGAGGCGCTCTACGAGCGGGTGCCCGGCGGTGCCCGCTGGCGGTACGTGTGGGGCAGCACGCTGGTGTTCGCCTTCATGACCCAGGTGATCACGGGGCTCTTCCTCTGGGCCAGCTACGCGCCGAGCGCGCAGACGGCCTGGGAGAGCGTGTACTACATCCAGCACGAGATGGCCGGCGGCTGGCTGCTCCGCGGAATCCACCACTTCATGGCCCAGGCGATGGTGGTGCTGCTCGCGCTCCATCTTCTGCAGGTGGTGATCGACGGCGCCTACAAGGCACCCAGAGAGGTCAACTTCTGGCTCGGCCTCGTGCTGATGCTGCTCGTGCTCGGCATGGCGCTCACCGGCTATCTGCTGCCCTGGGACCAGAAGGGCTACTGGGCCACGATCGTGGCCACGAACCTCGCGGGCATCGTGCCGTTCGTCGGGCCCTCGCTCCAGCAGCTCGTGATCGGCGGCCCCGAATATGGCCACCACACGCTGACCCGCTTCTTCGCGCTCCACGCCGGCTTTCTCCCGGCCACGCTCGTGCTGTTTCTCGTCGTCCATCTCGCGCTGTTTCGCAGGCACGGCCTCCACGCGAAGCAGCCGATCACGCGGCCCGACGGCATGTTCTGGCCGGACCAGCTGCTCAAGGACACGGTCGCCATGCTCGCCGTGATGGCGGTGGTGCTCGGCGTGATCCTCGTGCCGGCGATCCGGGCGATGATGGCCGGGGAGCCTGTGCATCCGGGTCATCTCGGGGCGGAACTCGGGGCACCGGCCGATCCGTCGCTCCCCTACGCCGCTGCGCGGCCCGAGTGGTACTTCCTGTTCCTATTCCAGTTCCTGAAGGTCTTCGAGGGCTGGGGAGCGACGGGCGAGTTCGTGGGTGCGATCCTGGTGCCTGGGCTGATCATGGCCGTGATGGCCCTGATGCCGATCCTCGGCAACTGGCGGCTCGGCCATCGGTTCAACGTGGCCTTCACGCTGGCGATCCTCGCCGGGGTCGGGCTCCTCACGGGATTGGCCCTGCACGAGGACTACTACGCCCTGTGGGTGAACCGGGCATCGCTCGCCGAGGCCGAGACGCTTTTCGACCAGACCGGCGGCGACGCCACGAAACTCGCCGCGGCCGTGGGGGGCGATGCCGCGAAGGCTGGGGCGATCGAGCGGCAGTGGAAGACGGTCGAGCGGGTACGACGGTCGCAGTCGTTCCTCGACGCCGTCAGGCAGGCGAAGGCCGACGCCGCCCGGGCCGTGGAACTCGCCGGCCGCCCGGAGCGGATTCCGCAGGCGGGCATGCTCGAGCTTCTGCGGCGGGATCCGCTTGCGCAGGGGCCGCGGCTGTTCGCCCAGCACTGTGCGAGCTGCCATGCCCACATCGACCCCCTCGCCCCCGACGCCGAGGCCACGATCGCGACGTCGTCGGCGGCGAATCTCTTCGCGTTCGGGTCGGCCGACTGGATGCGGGGCCTGCTCGACGCGGAGCAGGTGGCCGGCCCCGCCTATTTCGGCAACACCGCCCACAAGGATGGCGACATGGTGAGCTTCGTCCGCGACGACCTCGCCGACGAGGCCACCTGGCCGAAGGCCGACATCGACGCCGTGGTGGCGGCGCTGGCGGCGGAGGCCGGCCGGCAGCAGCCGAGCGAGAGCGCGGGCCTGGTGGACAAGGGACGCAAGCTCGTGGCGGCCGATGACCGCTGCGGCGGCTGCCACACGTTCCACAACAACGGCACCGAGGCGGGCTCGGCTCCCGATCTCACCGGCTGGGGCGGCCGCGACTGGCTCGTGGGGATCATCACCGACCCGACCCATGTGCGATTCTATGGCGACTCGAACGACCGCATGCCGCGCTTCGGCACGGCCGCCGAGGGCTCGCTGCCGCCGCTCACCCGCGAGCAGATCGAGCTCCTCGCCGACTGGCTTCGCGGCGCGTGGTACCGGCCCACGGAGCACTGACGCATGCGGATCGTCACCGGCATCCTCCGAGGCCTCGCCTGCCTTCCGCTCGTGCTCGCGGGGGGCATGCTGCGCGCCGATGATGCGGCCCCCGTACGGAAGGCTTCTCCCGAGGGCACGGTGGCGGTCGTGTTCGTCGGCGACGTGATGCTCGACAACGGCCCCGGCCATGCGATCGCCGTCGGCCGCGATCCGTTCGCAGCCTGCGCCGACCTGCTTCTCGACGCCGACTTCACGGTCGGCAACCTGGAGTGCGTGCTCGGCCGGGGCGGGAAGCTCGCCCACAAGGCCTATGTGTTCCGGGCGGCGGCCGACTCGCCGCGGCACCTGGCGCGCTACTTCACGGCCGTCTCGCTCGGCAACAACCATGCCTTCGACTTCGGCCCGGACGGCCTCGTGGAGTGCCTCGACATCCTCGACCGCGAGCGGATCGGCCGCTGTGGCGCCGGCCGCACGCCTGCGGAGGCGCGGAAGCCGTTCGTGCTGGAGAAGGACGGCCTGCGGATCGCGCTGCTCGCAGCCAACGGGTTTCGGGCCGACGAGTACGCGGCGACCGACACCCGGGCGGGCGTGGCCCCGCTGCGCGAGGCCGACCTGCTCGCCGACATCACCGCGGCCCGGCAACAAGCCGACGTGGTGATCCCCTACGTGCACTGGGGCGACGAACTGGTGGCCGAGCCGCCCGCTGCAGATCGGGCATTTGCCCGCAGGATGGTCGAGGCCGGGGCCGCGGCGGTGATCGGCGGCCACCCGCACGTCACGCAGACGGTCGACGTGCACCGCGGCGCGCCGATCGTCTACAGCCTGGGCAACTTCGTGTTCGACTACTACCCCGTGGATCCGCCCGAGTGGACGGGCTGGGTGGTGAAGCTCACGGTCGCGAAGGGCGCTGCTGTGGAGATCGAGACCCGCGCCGTCGTGCTCGACCCGGCGGGACTGCCGCGGCCGGTGCGCTCCGACCCGCCGTGAGTCTGCGGACCGCCCCGAGCTGAGTGCATGCCTCAGGAAGCCGCCATCGCGTGAGCGATGCGGGCTGCGATCCGCTTCGGCCGTACGGCTCACGCCGTTACGCTTCCGGTCACGCGCCTCAGGAAGCCGCCATCGCGTGAGCGATGCGGGCTGCGCTCCGCTTCGGCCGTACGGCTCACGCCGTTACGCTTCCGGTCACGCGTCTCAGGAAGCCGCCATCGCGTGAGCGATGCGGGCTGCGATCCGCGTCAGCCCAGGCCGCCGAGCGCCGTGGCGCGGGCCACCCGGCCGACGCCGAGCATGTAGGCGGCCGTGCGAAGGGGCAGTTTGCGCGACTGGGCGAGCTGCCAGACCTCCTCGAACGCCCGGCCCAGAATGCGGTCGAGCTCGCCGCGGACGCGGTCGAGACCCCACTGGTAGTGCTGGCGGTTCTGCACCCACTCGAACCAGCTCGCCGTCACGCCGCCGGCGTTCGCCAGGATGTCGGGCAGCACGGTCACGCCGCGGACTGCCAGGAGATCGTCGGCCTCGGGCGCGATCGGCGCATTCGCCGCCTCCACGATCACCGGCGCCCGG
>CAXNJC010000136.1:0-4962 GCA_964202525.1 Pirellulales bacterium | reverse complement strand
GCGGGATCCATGCCGTAGTGGTCGCACCAGACGGCGACGGCCTCGTCGAAGATGCGGGGCAGGTCCGCGACGCCGTCGCCGGCTCGCGGCGGCCGATCCGTGACGAGCACGAGCCTGCGCGACTCGAGCACCCTCAGGCCGGCCCGCTCGGCGATCGCGGTGGCCGCGGCCACGTCGACGAGTTCCGCCCGGGCCGACAGGAGAGGCGGGGCGGCCGCCAGCAGGAGGCCGAGCAGCCGGCACCAGTCTGGTCGGCGGCTGCTGGGGAAACGCATTCTTCCCAGTTCACCCATTCCTGCGCGATCGGGCAAGCGATCCCTCACGTGGACAGGCCGGGGTGATGGATGGCGAGGGAAATACCGATCGCAGAAGACGGGCTGGCGATGGTACAAGCCCGCCCTCGCGGAGAGTGATGTGATGCGCATCGGGTGGCCATGCGGAATCGGCGGAGCGGCCCGTGCGGCCGTGCTCGTCGCCGCATGGGGCTTGGTGTCGGCCCACGCGCAGCCGCCGGGCGACCCACCCGGGCCTCCGGCAGCCAGCGGGTCGGCGGCGATCGTGCCCTACTGGCAGGCGTCCGCCGCCCCGCAGACGGTCATCCAGGGCGGCGCCATTCCGCCGGGCTGGCAGCCCCAGGCGATCCCCTATCAGGGCATCGGGCCCGACGGCAGGCCGATGACGGTGTACCTCGCACCGACGTACGTGTTCACGTATCAGGCGGGGCCGCCGGTGCTTGCGGTGCCCGCGGTCAATCGCCCGCAGGCCAGGGGCGCCGCCGGGCAGCCGGTTCCGACCGGCTGGAACTACGCGACGTCGGGTGCGCCGCCGGTCGCACCGGCCCTACCGCCGGCGACCGTCGCCCGCTACCAACCCGTGCCCTACCAGTTTCCCGGCGACGCGCGGGCGCTCACCGGCACCCCGGTCGTGCCGCCCGCGGAGGGCTTGCCCGTGCCGCCGGCTCCGCCGCCCTCGCAGTGGATCGCATCGACCGCTCCGCCTCTCGGCGCACCGCCGGTCGCCGCGGCCCCGCCGATGCCTGCGCCGCCCTCCGCGCCGCCCTCCGGCGACTGGGTCACGGTCGTGCCCCCCGCGGTGGCAGGCGCCGTGCTCGCACAGGGGCCATCGTCCGCCCCGATGGCCCCCGCCGTGGCCGCCGCGCCGCCCGTGGTCACTCCGCCTCCGGCCGGCGTGCCGGCCCAGCCCGTGAGCGCGGCGCCTCGGGCCGCGCCCACGCACCTCTGGCGGGTGGTCGGCGTGCATGACGGCGACACGATCACCTGCCTCGACGAGAACAACCAGCAGCAGAAGGTGCGGCTGGCGTCGATCGACGCCCCCGAGGTGGGCCAGGAGTACGGCCGCGCCTCTCGGGAGGCGCTCGCCGCGATGGTGTTCGGCAAGACGGTCGCGGTGGCCGACCAGGGACGCGACCAGTACGGCCGCTGGATCGGGAGCGTGAGCGTGGACGGCCTCGACGTGAACCGGCAGATGATCGCCACCGGCAACGCCTGGCACTACACCGAGTTTTCCAACGACCCCACCCTCGCCGCGCTCCAGGAGCAGGCCCGCACCCAGAAAACGGGCCTGTGGTCGCAGCCCGACCCGATTCCGCCGTGGCAGTTCCGGCACCAGGGCAGCGCCACCTAACGCCCACTCGGCCTCCAGGTCGGGTTTGACGGCCACCCCCGGGATGCGTATCGTGCGCAACGGTTCAGGGGGAGTCTCGGCGGGGTGTGTTGCCGGACGGCCACACCGCTTGTCGTCGATCAAGGGGGGGTCTCATGCGGCACGTCGTCGTCATGGATCAGAGCGTTGGCACCACCACGGCCGGTCGTCGCGGGCATCCGTCCGCCGGGGCCCCAGGCTTCACCCTCGTGGAACTGCTGGTCGTGATCGCGATCATCGCGGTGCTGATCGGTCTGCTGCTGCCCGCGGTCCAGTCGGCCCGCGAGTCGGCGCGGCGGAGTTCGTGCCAAAACAACCTCAAGCAGGTTGGCCTCGGGATCGTGAGCTTCGAGGCGGCCAAGAAGTCGTTTCCGGCCGGGTTCTCCTTCTTCAGCAGGAGCGGCGAGCCGTCGTGGGGCTGGGCGGTCTTCATTCTGCCGTATCTCGAACAGGGCGGGCTGTACGACCGCCTGCGGCCTGACACGCGCCGGCTGCGAGACCTCTACAGGGCCGGCGCCGCTCCAGCCGACGTGACGCTGCTGCAGACGTCGATCCCCACCTACCGCTGCGCGTCGGACTCGGCGCCACCGTTGAACGACCTGGCGAGGTTCGGCTCCGCCAGCCACTTCAACGTCGCGACGGCCAACTACGTCGGCAACGCGGGCTCCTTCTGCACCGGCACGCAGTGCACGCTCAACAACCCCAACAACAACAAATACTGCGCGCCGCAGTTCGACCATGACTCCGGGGGCGTGTTCTTTGGCTTCTACGATCGTGACGGGTCTCCGGCGGGTCGCGGCCCGCTTGGCCTGCGGCGGCAGGAGTGCACCGACGGGATGAGCAAGACGATCGCCGTCGGCGAGCGAAACCGGGTGAACTACGCGGCCGTGTGGGCGGGCACCGGCAGCAGCAGCAGCTACGGCAACGAGGGGGCCGGTCGCACGCTGGCTCGCCCCGGATTCCCGATGAACTTCGACTACGTCCTGGCCGGCGTGAATCCGGAGAACCAGGGCAAGGGGTTCTCCAGTGCCCACGCCGGCGGCGTGCAGTATGTGTTCCTGGACGGATCGGTCTCCTTCGTCTCGGAGAACGTGATCCCCACGGAGTTGGGATATCTTGCGAACCGGGCCGACGGCCGAGTGTTCAACGTGGCCCGGTGAGCGACATGCGCGACCGATCGACGACGTTCCACCCTTCGCGGCCGCGATCCGCATGGCTCTGCAGTGTCTGCGTCGTGCTCGCGCCGCTGCTCGCCGGCTGTTGGGGTGAGGGGTTTGGGGTGTCGGAGGTCACGGGCAGGGTGACGCTCGATGGCAAGCCGCGGAAGGGATTGATGGTGGTGTTCTCCCCCAACGACGGTCAGGCCACGAAGCTGCCGCCGGCATACGGCTTCACCAACGACGAGGGCCGCTACCGCGCGATCCGACCCGGGTCGAAGCCGGGGGCCGTGGTGGGGTCCACGACGATCCAGGTGCTGACGTTCGACGGTAACGTGCTGACGATGAACGGCAAGGCCGTGCCCGGCGCGGAGCGGCAGCAGGAGATCGTCCGCGGCGCCAACGTCGTGGATATCGACCTGACGTCGCCGTGAGCCGGGGAACGTCCCTGCGAGTGGGTGTCTCGTCAGGAAGCCGCCATCGCGTGCGCGATGCGGGCGGGCTTGGGAATCGAGCCGGCCCTCAGAGGCCAGGATGGCACTTCGCCCACGCCGTTGCGCAGACCTCCGACCCCTGTCGTGCACCCAAGTGCGCACCCTCCCGGTTCGGTGTCCAAGCCCCGATCACCGCGGCCGGCCTTACACTGCGGACTGCCCGATGGACCCAGAAGGGGTTGGGCTCATGCTGCCACGGCAGCGGCCCAGGGACGGCAGCCGATATCGTGCGGAGAAAGCGGATGAAGGGAACCATATCGCCGTCGGAAGCGGTCGTCTTCACCGACCCCACGACCGGACGGAAGGTGCGGCAGGTCACGTCGCACCACTCGATCCACCACCACCCGTTCTACTATCTGCCCGCCTACGACGACCGGATGCAGTGGCTCGTGTTCGTCTCGCACCGCACCGGCCGCCCCCAGATTTTCCTGGAGGATCGCCGATCCTGGTCGCTCGTGCAGCTCACCGACCGCGACGACGTGAACGAGTGGAGCATCCACCCGGCGCACGACGGCCGTTGGATCTATTTCACCGCCGGGTCGGGTTGCTGGCGGGTGTCGACGGAGCCGGGCTTCGCGGAGGAGTGCCTCGCGCACTTCGGCGACGTGCCGATGATCCCGCCGGGCATGGTGGGAGATGCCATGGGCACGACGTCGCTGTCGACCGACGATCGCTGGTGGATGGTGCCGGTGAAGATGGGCTCGATTGCGCGGCTGCATGCCATCGACACCGCGTCGGGCCGTGTCGACGTGGTGATCGAGCATCCGTCGATCGGCCATCCTCAGGTGCATCCCGACGATTCGAGCCTGATCCGGTTCGCCGGTCGCTACACGGATCGAATCCACGTCGTCCGCCGCGACGGCAGCGGCCATCGGCTGGCCTACGACCGCGACGTGGGCCGTCGCGAATGGGTCGTGCACGAGATGTGGATGCCGCGGGCGGCCGTCGGAGGCCGCAATGAGATCGTCACCGTGGTCTGGCCCCACGGCATGATCGGCGTGGACACGGACACCGGGCGAATCCGCCGGGTCACCGACTTTCCGGCCTGGCATCCGATGGTGGGGCGGGACGGTCGCTCGTGCGTGACCGACACCAAGCATCCGGATCGCGGGCTGTTCACCTTCGACCCATCGGCAGGTCCGGAGAGTCCTGTCGCGCCTCTCGCGGAAAGCCTGTCCAGCAACGCCGGCGACCATTGGAACACCGACCACTGCCCCTACGACGACGGCCCAGTGACGGTGTACGCCCCCCAGCATACGCATCCTCACCCCTGCTTCTCCGCCGACGGGTCGCGCGTCGTATTCACGAGCGATCGGACGGGCGTGGCACAGGTTTACGAGGTGGTTGTCGCCAACGCAGAGTCGTAGGTCGAGGAGAGGACTCGGGCGGGGCGATATGGTCGACACTGAACCATGCCCGTGGCGGCCGCCGGCGAACTGGCAGCCGACCGAGCCGGAGCGTCTGCCGCGAGTCGGCCGCCGCAGTGGCCAGGATGGCACTGCGGGCGTGATTCCCTGCTCGCCTGGATGGCGAGCCCTCGCCAGCCCGCAGTGGCCAGGATGGCACTGCGGGCGTGAAACAGCGGGCGAAGGGACTCGAACCCTCGACATCCAGCTTGGGAAGCTAGCGCTCTACCAACTGAGCTACGC
>CAXNJC010000135.1:0-4983 GCA_964202525.1 Pirellulales bacterium | reverse complement strand
TCGCCGTCGGGCCATGTGGGAGGCGCTGGCGCCGCAGGAGCGGGCCGGCCGCCGGCCGCTGTTCGATGGGCTCGACGACGATGACGACAGCGTGGCCGCCGGCGATGCCCTGCTTCTGCCGCCGACGACGCGGCAGGAGGAGGTGATTGCCGACTACAGGTCGGCGGGCCTGTCGCTCGACGCCCATCCGCTCGAGTTCGAACGCGACTGGCTCGCCTCGATCGGCGTGGCGCCGATCGAGGAGGCGGTGGCGGCGCCGGAGGGACGGCGGGTGAGGATCGCCGGCATCGTGCTCACGCGGCAGCGGCCCGCGACGGCGAAGGGGCTCTTCTTTCTCACGATCGAGGATGAGACGGGGCCGGCGAACGTGGTGGTCTATCCGGACGTCTGGGAGGCGGCACCGCCTTTGGCGCGGCGGGCCGCGGTGCTCGTGGTCCGCGGCCGCATCCAGCGGCGGGGAGCGGTGGTGCACGTGCTGGCGACGCAGCTCGAGGCGGCCGTGCCGGCTCGCACCGGGCCCGCTGCGGGATCGCGTTCCGGCCCTCCAGGACCGCTCGCGGCACTGCCGCGGATGTCACGGGATTTCTGCTAGAACACCCGGCATGTCCGCCTCCGCCGCTCCCGTCGTCCGCACCGACCTGCCGCTCGGGCCTCCGATCCGCGGCAAGGTCCGCGACTGCTACCGGTTCACCTCGGCGGCCCACGGCGATGCGATGCTGATCGTGAGCACCGATCGCATCAGCGCCTTCGACTGGATCCTGCCGACGGCGATTCCGGACAAGGGCCGGGTGCTCACCGCGATCTCGGCGTTCTGGTTCGATCTCCTCTCCCGCGGCGCCGCGCCGGTGCCGCACCACCTGATCACGACCGACGTCGACGCGATGGGGCTGCCGGCAGGCATCGACCGCGATCCGCTGCGCGGCCGCACGATGCTCGTGCGGCGGGCGGAGGTGATCCCCTTCGAGTGCGTGGTCCGCGGCTGGCTCGCCGGGTCGGGGCTCGCCGAGTATCGCGCGAGTGGCACCGTGTGCGGCGAGCAGCTGCCCTCGGGGCTCGGCGCCGGCAGCCGGCTGCCATCCCCGATCTTCACGCCGGCCACCAAGGCTGAGAGCGGCCACGACGAAAACGTTCCGTTCGCCACGATGGCCGAGCGGGTCGGCAGCGACCTCGCCGATACCCTGCGGTCGCAGAGCATCGCCGTCTACGCGCGGGGCGCGGCCCACGCGGCCGACAGGGGGATCGTGGTCGCCGACACGAAGTTCGAGTGGGGGCGGCTGCCCGATGGCACGGTGATCCTGGTCGACGAGGTGCTCACGCCCGACAGCTCGCGATTCTGGCCGGCCGCCGCCGCGGGCTCGGGCCGCGTACCCGATTCGTTCGACAAGCAGTTCGTGCGCGACTGGCTCGAGTCGAGCGGCTGGGACAAGTCGAGCACGCCCCCCGCCCTGCCCTCCGACGTGGTGGCGAAGACCCGCGAGAAGTATCTCGAAGCCTGTCGCCTGCTCACGGGGGCGGCGCCTGCCGGCGTGGCCTGAATCGCGGCCTGCCGCCCCCCTCGCCCGGCCGAACCGCTCTAGGGACGGCCCGGACGGCGAACTAGAATCCGGGGAAAACCCTCCCGTCCCTGGATCCCTCGATGCTCCGCTACTGGACTGCCGGTGAATCCCACGGCCCCGCCCTCGTCGCTCTCGTGGACGGCTTCCCGGCCGGGCTCACCGTCGACGCGGCTGCGATCGACCACGAACTCCGGCGTCGTCAGGGAGGCTACGGCCGCGGCGGCCGCCAGCGGATCGAGACCGACACCGTCGCGTTTCTCTCGGGACTGTGGAAGGGCGTGACGCTTGGCAGCCCGCTGGCGCTCGAGGTGATCAACAAGGATGCGAAGCTCGAGCGGCTCGAGGAGGTGGAGCGGCCGCGGCCCGGCCACGCCGACCTGCCCGGGTCGATCAAGCATCTCGGCGGCGTGCGGGCGGTGCTCGAGCGGGCGAGCGCCCGCGAGACGGCGGCCCGCGTGGCGGCCGGTGGGCTCGCGCGGCAACTGCTCTCGGCGTTTGGCATCGAGGTTGCCGGCTGGGTGACCGAACTCGGCCCCGTCGTGCTCGGCGGCCGTGCCGGCTCGCTGCCGGACCTCCGCCGCCTCCGCGATGCGAGCGAGATCTACTCGCTCCACCCCGAACGCGACTCCGAGGTGACGGCCCTCATCGACCGGGTCGGCAAGGAGGGGGACACGCTCGGGGGAATCGTCGAGGTGCACGTCGACGGGCTGCCGATCGGCCTCGGCACGCATGCCCAGTGGGACCGCAAGCTCGATGGCCGCCTCGCGCAGGCCGTGATGGCGGTGCAGGCCATCAAGGGCGTGGAGATCGGTCTGGGGTTCGAGGCGGCCCGCCGCCGCGGGTCCGAGGTGCACGATCCGATCGGCTTCGATTCGACCGGTCGCGACGGCCCCACCCTGGGCTTCACCAGGCCGACCAACAATGCCGGCGGGCTCGAGGCCGGCATGACCAATGGCCAGCCGCTCGTGGTGCGGGCCGCGATGAAGCCGATCGCCACGCTTCGCAAGCCGCTCGGCTCCGTGAACCTGCGGACCAAGGAGGCCGAGGAGGCCGCCTACGAGCGGAGCGACGTGTGCGCGGTGAGTGCCGCGAGCGTGATCGTGGAGAACGTCGTCGCCTTCGAGGTGGCGGCGGCGCTCGTCGACAAGTTCGGCGGCGACAGCGTCGAAGAGATGCGGGCCCGCTGGGACCTCTATCTGGAGCTGGCCCGCAGGCGCTGAGGCGGCCCGAGGGATCGGGCCCGGGAGAGCACGGATGTTCGTGGAACGGTCTGCTGGACGGATTCGCCGCGCGCGGGCCGTGTTTCTCGTGCTCGGAGCGCTGCCCTTCCTCGCCCTCGTCGCCTGGGCGGTCCACCGCGGCTCGGCAACGCACCGCGACGAGCTCCGCGACCGCTGGCAGCGGGCGGTGGGGCTGGGCCTGGCGATCGAGGCCGTCGAGCATCCGCGGCCGGGCGTGACGCGGGCCCGTGGGGTGTCGGTCGTCTCGCCGACAGGCAGTCGGATCGCCATGGCTCCCGTCGTGGAGGTCGAGGCGGCCGCCGACGAGGACCGGCTGCGGTTCGAGAGCGTGCAGGTCGACGCGGCGCTGGCGGCGGTGCTCGGAGACCTCGGCCGCGAATGGCTGCGGCGGGATGCCCGCCATCCCCGCAGCTGCGTGATCGACGTCGCGCACGTCGGCTGGTCGGGGGGCGACGCGGCCGCCGATGCCGCGGCTTCTCCGCGACCGCTCCGGATCGAGTGCGTCGCGCGGGGCATGGCACGGGCGGTGCGGGTGACGCGGCCCGGTGCAGCAGAGGATGTCCTGCGAGTCGTCCGCACCGTGGTCGCCGGGGCCGATGGAGCCGACCGCGAGTCCTACGAGGTTGAAGTGGCGCTCGACGAGGCGGTCCCGCTCGCGGTGGTCGCCGGGCTGGCGGGAATGCGCGATGATGTGACGACCGTCGCCGGCGATTCGGCGGTCGTGGCGGGCCGCTGCTCGGCCGCCAGCGACGAGAGTGGCTGGCACGGCGAAGCGAACGGTCGGGTGCTGGGGATCGATCTCGCGCGATGCGTGGCGCCGCTCGGAGCCCGGGGGGGCGGCGCGGCGCGGGCCGAGATCGATCACCTGGCCTGGCAGGATGGGCGTCTCGTCGATGCCCGGGGACGGTTCGACGTGGGCGCCGGCTGGATCGACGCAGCGTTCGCCGACCGGCTCACGCTCGCGCTCGGCTGCCGTCCGGCTCAGGCGCCGCCGCAGGACGGCGAGCGGCGGTTCGACGCCGCTGGGTTCGAGGCGCGGATCGAGGGGGGGCGCGTTGTCGTCACGGCCCCGAGCGGCACGCCGCGGGCCCTGGCGATCGCCGCGGGCGTGGTGGTGATCGACGAGCCGGCGGCCGCGGTGCCCTTCGAGCGGCTGGCCTGGGTGCTGTCGCCTCCGTCCGCCGACTTCGTGCCCGCCGGCGGAGCCGGAGCCTGGCTCATGACCATCCAGCCGCGTGGGGACGGGCGGGAATCGCCACGCCCGGCCGGTCCGACCGCTCGGGGGGGCGGACGAGGGTTTTGACGATCTTTTGACACGTCGTCGACGCGACGATGACCGCTCTCGCCTGTTCGGCCGAGGCCCCCAGGGGCACAATTGCCGGCGTCGCGTCACCTGCCCAGGCGACGCTGAGTCGCCCGAGCGACATCCCCTCCACCAAGGACCGCACGATGCCCGTCAGCCATCGGAAACACAGCCCGCGTCAGGCCACATCGAACCACGCCACGCCGTCCGCGGTGGCCCTCGTCGACGCGTTGCCGGAAGTGCGGGCCGGGCTCGACGACATCGCTGGTGCCGTCGAACCCGGCGTCGAACCGCGGCGCGAGGGGGGACGTGAGCGATGGAGCGACCTCGATTGGCCCGTCGTGGTCTGGATCGGCGGCGTGCACCTCGCGGCCCTCGCGGCCCCCTGGTACTTCACCTGGTCGGGCCTCGCCATCTGCCTGGTGCTCTACTGGGTCACCGGCGGCCTCGGGGTGTGCCTCGGCTACCACCGGCTGCTCACGCACGGCAGCTTTCAGACCTTCGCCCCCGTGCGGTTCCTGTTCGCATGGCTCGGCGGCATCTCCGGCGAGGGGTCGGCCGTCACCTGGGTGGCCAACCATCGCAAGCACCACGTGTTCAGCGATCAGGAGGGCGACCCGCATTCGCCCCGTGATGGCGGCCTGTGGTCGCACATGCTGTGGATCTTCCCGAAGCACACGGCGGAGGAGCTCGCCGCCCATTCGAAGCGGTGGGCGCCCGACCTCGTGAAGGACCGGGGCGTGCTCTTTCTGCACAACACGTTCCTCCTCTGGCACTTCCTGATCGGTGGGGCCCTGCTGGCGTCCGGCTGGCTGCTCTTCGACCGGTTCACGGGCATCTCGTGGCTGATCTGGGGCCTTGCCGTCCGGATGGTGATCGTGTT
>CAXNJC010000134.1:0-4992 GCA_964202525.1 Pirellulales bacterium | reverse complement strand
CGACCTGTGCGGATTCGGGTTCGTGGCATCCGCGGCCCGCACGGCCATGCTGCTCGCGGACTCGGGTGCTGCGCGGGTCGTGCTGCTGGGCATCGCGGGACGGCTCGACGACCGCCTGGCGATCGGTTCGGCCTGGCAGTTCGACCGCGTCGCCTGCCACGGGATCGGGGCGGGCACGGGCACGGCGTTCGTGCCCGCCGGCACGCTGGGCTGGCCACAGTGGCCGGGAGATCCGCCGAGCCCGGCGATGGCGATCGGCGACGACCTGCCCTGCGCGGCGGCGGGCAGCGGCGTCGGGCAGCGGCCCCCCCGGCTACTGCTCTCCGTGGCCGCGGCCGCGGCGGATCCCGGCGACGTGGCCGCGCGGCTGGCGCTGTTTCCGACCGCCCAAGCCGAGGACATGGAGGGATTCGCGGTCGCGGCCGCCTGCAGGCTCCGGGGCGTGCCCGTGGACATCGTGCGGGGCATCTCCAATGCCGCCGGCGACCGTGAGCCCAGCCGGTGGAGGGTGGACGAGGCCCTCGAGGCGGCCGCGGACCGCGCGGTGCACCTGCTCGAGGCCGCGATATGACGCGGATGATCCGGCTCGGCATTTCTCCGTGCCCGAACGACACCTTCGCGTTTCACGGGCTGCTCACCCGCACGGTGGATTGGCGGGGGCTGGAGTTCGAGATCTCGCTCCTCGACATCGAGCAGCTCAACGAGGGTCTGCTCGGTGGGGCGTTCGACGTCTGCAAGGTGAGTTTCCGGGCGGCCCTCGAGGTCGCCGACGACGTCGTCGTGCTGCCGAGTGGATCGGCCCTCGGCTTCGGCGTCGGACCGCTGCTCCTCGCGGCGACGCCCGGGACGATGCCGCGGGATTCCCGGCAGGTCACCCTCTGCCCGGGGCGGCACACCACGGCCGCGCTGCTGTTCGACCTGTTCCACTCGGGGACGACGCGGGTGGAGCACGTCGTGTTTTCCGAGATCATGCCCCGGCTCGCCGCCGCCGAGGCCGACTTCGGCGTCTGCATCCACGAGGGCCGCTTCACGTGGCAGCGGCATGGGCTGGGTCTCGTCGAGGATCTCGGGAGCCGTTGGGAGGCGGACACACGCTGCCCACTGCCGCTCGGGGGCATCGTGGCCAGCCGCCGATTGCCGGACGAGACGATCGGCCGCGTCCAGGCGGTGGTGCGGGATTCGCTGCGAGCCGCGGTCGCCGACCCGCAGGCGGCCCTGCCCACCATGCGGCGGCACGCGCAGGAGTTCGACGACGACGTGCTCATGCGGCACGTCGATCTCTATGTCAACGAGTGGACCGATGATCTCGGCGCGACCGGCACGCGAGCGCTCGGGGAGCTGTCGGCCCGGGCGGCGGCGGCTGGCGTCGGCACAGGGGCCGCACTGCGGGTGTTTTCGGGCTGACGCGGCGGCCGGATGCCCTATGATCAGCGGCGTTCAGCCAGGAGCGCCGCGATGCAGCAGGAATCCATGGAACCGTTTCCGGGCCTCGCAGGCTTCGTGCTCATCGTCGGCAACGCCCGCAGCGGCTCCACGCTGATGGGGGCGGTGCTCGATGGGCATCCCCGGATGGTGATCGCCAACGAGACCTCCGCGTCGGCGACGTTCTGGCGTGGCCTCGACGGCCGCGAGATTCTCCGCGAAGTGTGGGACAACGCCGAGCGCAATGCCGGCCAGGGCAGGCCTTCGGAGGGTTACTCCTACCAGATCGGGCCTCCGCCCTCGCAGAAGCGGGATGTGGTCGTGGCCGGCGACAAGATCTTCAATCCCGCCACGCTCCTCCTGCACGGCGACTACGGGCTGATCCCGTCGCTGGAGGAGCGGCTCGTGGTGCCCGTGCGGCTGATCTACGCGATCCGGAACCCGTTCGACACCATTGCCACGATGCACCGCCGCAGCGGAGCCCCGCTTGCCGACCGCATCCGCTGGTACTTCATCCACTGCGAGGCGGCCGAGGCGCTGCGGGCCCGGCTGCCGCCCGACCGGTTCCTGGAGAGTCATCACGACGACCTCCTGGCGAACCCCGACGACGAACTCGCCCGGCTATGCGGGTTTCTCAGGGTCGGGATCGACGACGACCATCGCCGGGCGGTGCGGAGCGCCTTGTTCGCCAGTCCGCGGCGGACCCGCTCGCAGGTGGCGTGGGGGCATGCCGACGTCGGTGCCGTGCAGGCCGGCATCGAACGGTTCGCGTGCCTCGCCCGCTACGCCGGCTCGTGTGCGGAGTTCGCCCGTACCGAGGCGCCCTGAGCGCGGCTGGCGGCTCGGTATGATGAGCGGCGGCTGGGCGTGGGTGGCCGTCGTCGCGTCCGCCACACCACGGCGTCCGGAGAGGCTCTCATGATTCGAACCCTCGTGCTCGGGGTGGTCGTCGCGCTGCTGGCCGCCGACGTCCGCGGCGAGCGGCAGATGGAAAACCTCTCCCGCGGCATCGTGGCCGTGCCGCTGCGTGAAGGGGGAGTGTTCGTGTCGTGGCGGATGTTCGGCACCGACGCCGAGGACGTGCGGTTCAATGTCTACCGGCGGCAGGGTGACGGCCCGGCGACCCTCGTCAACGCAACGCCATTGGGCACGGCCACGAGCCTCGTCGACGCGGCGGCCGATGCGGGGACGAGGCCGCGGTATCACGTCCGGACGGTCGTGGCAGACGTGGAGGGGCCGCCTAGCCGCGAGGTCGAGGCGTGGTCCCGGGAGTTTCTCGAGATTCCCCTGAAGCTTCCCGAGGGCTATCGGCCCGGCGATGCGTCCGCGGGCGATCTCGACGGCGACGGCGAACTCGAGATCGTGGTGCATCTCGTGTCGCAGCCCCGCGACAACGGCACCGCCGGTGAGACCGGCATTCCGATCCTGGATGCGTACGAGTTCGACGGCACGCCGCTCTGGCGGATCAGCCTGGGCCGGAACATCCGCGAGGGGGAGCACTACACGCAGTTCATGGTCTACGACCTCGACGGCGACGGCCGGGCGGAGGTGGCCTGCAAGACGGCCGATGGCACGGTCGACGGCATGGGCGTGGTGATCGGCGATGCCGCGGCCGACTATCGCACGCGGGAGCCGGGCTCGAACCGACATGGCCGGATCCTGGAGGGCCCGGAGTTCCTCACCGTGTTCGCGGGCGACAGCGGGAAGGCCCTCGCGACGGTCGATTACGTCCCCGGCCGCGACCCCATCGACGGCTGGGGCGGGATCGGGGGCAACGCCGGCAACGACGCCTACGGCAATCGCTGCGATCGGTTCCTCGCCTGCGTGGCCTATCTCGACGGGGCGCGGCCCAGCCTCGTCACCTGCCGGGGTGTGTATGGCCGCACCGCGCTCGTGGCCTGGGACTGGCGGGACGGCCGGCTCACCCGCCGCTGGGTGTTCGACACCGGCGTCAGCATGCCCCCGTTCGACGACGCCTCACCCTACTCCGGCATGGGCGGCCATTCGCTGGGCGTGGGCGACGTCGACGGCGACGGCCGCGACGAGGTCGTCTACCAGGCGATGGTGGTCGACGACGACGGGCACGGGCTTTACACCACCGGGCTCCGGCACGGCGATGCGATGCACCTCACCGACATCGACCCGGACCGTCCCGGACAGGAGGTCTTCAGCGTCCAGGAGAACGAGGACGAGGTGGAGCGGTTCCAGACGCCCGGCGCGGCGCTCCGCGACGCGGCGACCGGCGAGATTCTCTGGAGCCACAGCCCGATGGTCGACGTGCCGGCCGGGCTCGTGGCTGACATCGATCCGCGGCACCGGGGCTGTGAGGTCTGGGGCGGTCCCGGCGGCCTGCGGGATGCCCGCGGCAAGGAGATCGGCCCGGCCCCACGGGAGACCGAGTGGTGCGTCTGGTGGGACGGCGATCCGCTGCGGGAGCTGCTGACCCCGGGCCGCGACCTGAGCCGCGGGTTTCGCCCGCGACCGGGGCTGCGGCGGGGCGACGTCGGCCCGACGCCGCGGCGGCCGATGACGCGCGTCACGAAGTGGGATCCGGTTGACGGAGACTCCGCGACGCTCTTCGAGTGCGAGGCGGCGGGCGTGCCGCGCGGCCCCGCCCTGTTGGGCGACCTGGTCGGCGACTGGCGCGAGGAGCTGCTGCTCATCGCCCCCGGGGGCGAGGCGCTGCGGCTCTACACGACGACCATTCCCACCGGGATGCGGCTGCCGACGCTGCTGCACGATCCGCAGTATCGGCTGGCACTCGCGTGGCAGAACGTGGTCTACAACAAGCCCCCGCATCCGAGTTTCTTTCTCGGTCAGGGGATGGCAGCCCCGCCGCGGCCCGCGATCCGCCCCGTTGGCGGCGGCGAAGCGGCCAGGCTGCCGTGAGCGGCGGCAGCCACTCAGCGACCGCGAACGCCGCGGCGGCGGGCCGCGGATGGTGCGTCGGCTGACGCGGTCGCGTCGACGGCCAGCGCGGCGAAGGCGAGGTCGCGGATCGACGGGCTCGACGCGGGCGGGTCACCGGCAAGCCGCGGGCTGCGTGGGCTGACTGCCCCGGCATCGGCCGCAGCGGCGGCGGCCCGGTATGGTGGCTGGTCGTAGAGCCCCGTGCCCAGGAAGTCGGCGATGTCGAGGATGTCGACCATGCCGTCGTAGGAGGTGTCGCCTTGGGACCATGACGCGGCGAGGCCCGTGTCGTAGGCGCCCCCCGCGAGCACGTTGGCCGCATCCAGGATGTCGACCGCGGCATCGAGATTGGTGTCACCCGGGGCGGCGAACGCGAACGAAAACGAGCCGTCGCCGTTGTCGAGCCAGCCGACGCCACGCGGAGCGCCGCCGGACGTCGCGGTCCCGGCAGCGGTCGAGCCGATGCCCGCAGCGCCGTTCCACGAGCCGTCGCCGCGGCCCGCGGTCAGCAGGCCGAGGACCGCGGCCGCGTCGAGGCCGGCGGCCACCGTGAACGCCCCGGAGCCGATGTCCACGAGGCCCGCGGCGGCGAGGGATCCGCCGGTGACGCCGGCCGCTCCCACGTCGAGGACGAGCCGGGCGCCGGCCGCAACCGCCACC
>CAXNJC010000133.1:0-5005 GCA_964202525.1 Pirellulales bacterium | reverse complement strand
GCCGTTGTCGCTCGTGAAGATCACGACGGTGCGGCCGACGAGACCATGATCCTCCAGCGCCCGCACCACCCGGCCCACGCTCTCGTCGACCGACGCGATCATGGCGGCATACGTGGGGTCGCGGTGGCCGCCCGCCGGACGCCGGCCCGCGAATCGCTTCACGAGCTCCGGCTTGGCCTCGAACGGCGCATGCACGCCGAAGTGGGGCAGATAGAGGAAGAACGGCTCGGCGGCGTGGCGCCGGATGAAGTCGACCGCCCGGTCGGTGAGGAAGTCGGCGAGATACTCGTCGGCCGCGTGCGGCACCGGGGGATTCGTCTCGAACCCGACGTGCCGGCCCTGCGTCGTGACGGCCTCGTCGAAGCCGCGCCGGCCCGGATGGAAGTCGCCCTGCTCGCCGAGGTGCCACTTGCCGAAGATGCCGGTCGCGTAGCCCGCCCGCTTGAGTGCGGCGGCGACGATCTCGCGGTCGAGCGGGAGTTTCGCGACGTTCTCGACGGGCACGAGCGGCCGGCGGCTCCAGTCGAAGCGATCGATGCCCCCTACCGTGTAGACGCCGGTTCGCGGGGCATACTGCCCGGTCATCAGCGCCGCCCGCGTGGGCGTGCAGTTCTGGCAGTGGTGGTGGCTTGTCAGCCGCAGGCCCGCGGCGGCGAGCCGGTCGATGTTCGGCGTCGCGTAGAAGCCGCTGCCGAAGCAGCCCAGGTCGGTCCAGCCGAGGTCGTCGGCCATGATGAACACGACGTTGGGCCGGTCGGCCGCCCCGGCGCCGACGCCGACGCCCGCGAAGGCCACGAGCCAGAGCGACAGGAGTGCGACGGAAGTGATCATGGCCGGCACCCTGCGACGCGGAGCGTAGACTTCGTTCACGAGATCAGTGTCACGGCATCCGGGGCGGCCTTCAACCCGACGCGAAAAGCCCGCGACCGGCGCGGCGCGACCACGATCCCGACGCGCTCACCTCGGCTTGCTCATGCAACTCCCGCTGTTCGCCGATTCCGACGCGGTCGATCCGGCCGGCGTGCCCGACGAGGTGCGGCGGCTGGCCGCGCGGCTCCCGGCCGCGATTCGTCTGGGCACGTCGAGCTGGTCGTTTCCCGGCTGGACGGGCCTCGTGTTCGCGCCGCGAAACGGCAAGCCTGCCACCGAGCAGGTGCTCGCCCGCCACGGCCTGCCCGCCTACGCAGCACACCCGCTGCTGCGGACGGTAAGCCTCGACCGCACGTTCTACGCGCCGCTCACGCGGGACGAGTTCGCCGCCTATGCGGCGCAGGTTCCCGACTCGTTCCGCTTCGTGGTCAAGGCGCCGGCGGCCTTCACCGATCCCGTGATCCGCACGCCCGGCAGCGGCGAGGCGCGCCGCGACAACCCCTCCTTCCTCGACGCATCGGCTGCCGCGGCGGCCTTCGTCGAGCCGGCGATCGCAGGCCTCGGCGGCCAGGCCGGGCCGCTGGTGTTCCAGTTTCCACCGCTCGGCCGGCGGCTCGTGGCCGACGTGGCGCGGATCTCCGCGCGGATCGCCGCCTTCATGGCGGTGCTCCGCGGCCGCGCGGGCCGCGCGGTGCCCCTCGCCGTGGAGGTTCGCGATCCCGAACTCGCCTGCGCGGCCTTCGCGGCGGGCCTCCGCGACGCGGGGGCGGTGCCCTGCCTCGCGGTGCACGCCCGGATGCCGCCGGTGACCGAGCAGGCCGCCGCCTTCGGCCTCGATCGCGACGACTGCCCGCTGCCGCTCGTGGCCCGCTGGAACCTCCATGCCGGCCACCGCTACGAGGAGGCCAAGCAGGCCTACTTCCCCTTCGACCGGCTCGTGGAGGAGGACGTGCCCACGCGGCAGGCGCTCGCCCGGCTCGCCGCCCGCGTCGCCGGCCGCGGTCGCGAGGTGTTCATCACGATCAACAACAAGGCGGAGGGCTCGGCCCCCTGCTCGGTCGTGAGCCTCGCCGCCGCGATCGTGGCCTGACTCAGCGGGCGACCAGGCGGAGATCGACCTCCGTGGTCCCGCCGGCGTCGGTGCGACGCACCGTGAGGGGCACGATATCGCCGACGGTGATGCTCGTCCGCAGGCCGCGGTCGAAGGCCCGGCGCTCGTCGCGAGTGGCGAACTCGAGCCGCCGGCCTGCGAAGGCCACGATCACGTCGCCCGGCTTCAGGCCGGCCGCCTCGGCCGACGATCCCGCCTCGACACCCTCCACGACGGGGAGCAGATCGCCGCCGCGCGGCCGCGCGAGATCGATGCCCGTGCGGCAGCGCTTGGGCGCGGTGAGGGCGACCCGCAGGGTCTCCTCGCGGCCGTCGCGGCGCACCCGCAGCACGGCCTCGTGCCCGGCAGGATAGATGCCGAGCACGCCGGCCAGTCGGTGGCCATTGGCCACGGCCGCGTCGTCGACCGCCACGATCGTGTCGCCGGGCCGAAAGCCCGCCGTGGCGGCCGGCGAGCCCTCGGCGACGTCCTTGACCACCACGCTCTCGGGCCGTTCGCGATCGCGGCTCTCGAACTGCACCCCCGCGAGCGCCGCGTGCGGCACCTCGCCCCCCTCGGCCTGCTCCAGCAGCGGCAGCCAGATCGCGATCTGCCGCGCCGAGATCGCGAACCCGAGGCCGGTGTTGCTCCGCAGGCCATACCGCGTGCTGATCTGGCCGTTGATGCCGACCACCTCGCCGGCCATGTTCACCAGCGGCCCGCCGGAGTTGCCCGGATTGAGCTCGGCATCGGTGACGAGGCACTCGGTGTAGGTGCCCTGCGTGTGATGCACGGCCGACACGATCCCGAGCGTGAACGTCGGCGACTGATCGATCACGCCGAGGGCGAACGGGTTGCCGACGGCGACCACCTCGTCGCCCACGCGCACGACCTCGGAGTCGCCGAGCGGCAGGTGCGGCAGCGGCTCCCCGTCGGGGGCGTCGATCTTCAGCACCGCGAGGTCACCCACCTCGTCGCGGCCGAGCACGCGGGCCTTGAACGAGCGGCCGTCGCCCAGCCGCACGTCGAACGTGCGGCGATTCTCGATCACGTGGTCGTTGGTGAGCATCAGGCCGTCGGGCCGGATCACCACGCCGCTGCCCCCGGCGATGAACACGTAGGCCGGCCGGATCGCCACGCAGAGCGCAGCGAGGTCGGCGTGGCCGCGGACCGGGGAGGCCGCGGCGGCCGACGCCACCATCAGACACATGCTCCACGCCGCGTGCCGCATCACTTGTTCTCCCCGAGCACGACCGTCACGTCGCGGACGTCGTCGGCCACGAGCCGGCCCTCGAACGAGTCGCCCGGCTTGAGCGACTTCTTGAGACGCTCGAGGTCCTCGAGCGTCTCCACGTCGCGGCCGGCGATCACCAGCCGCGGCCCCTTCTGCTTGCGGCGGATCGTGAGCACCACCGAGTCGCCCGGCCGGCCGGCCGCGATCCGCTCGGTGAGTTCCCGCCAGGCGGAGAGCTCCATGCCGTCGTAGGCCAGGAGCACATCGCCCTTCTTGAGCCCCGCCTTCGCCGCCGGCGAGCCCTCCGCCACGAACCCGATCGCCACGTCGTCGCCGAGGGCACGAGACTCGTCGGCCTGCACGCCGAGGAACGGCCCCGGAAACCGGTCGAACGACGTGCCCGCCTTGAGGTCGTCGAGCACGGCGCGGATGCGGTCGGCGCGGGCCACGAACCCCACGCCCGAGTTCGGCGCCCGGTTCCAGCGCATCAGCTGCTGGAGCGGAAAGATCCGCCCGAGCACGGTGTCGGGCTCGATCGGCGCGGTGGCCACGCCGAGCAGGCTGCCGGCGGCATCGACCACGGGGCCGCCCGAGTTGCCGTAGTTGACCAGGGCGTCGGTCTGGAAGCGGTAGCCGCGGTTCCGCGCGGCGGCGCTCACGATCCCGGGGTTGAGCGTGAACGCCCCGCCCGGGTCGACGAGCCCGACGGCGGCCACGTGGTCGCCGAGCTGCGGCGACGTGGCCTCGGCGGCGAGGTCGAGCCACGGCAGCGCGGCGGCATCGATCTTGAGAAGCGCCACGCCGAGCGGCTCATGGCGGGCGTGCACCTTCGCCTCGCGGCGGCTGCCGTCGGCGAGTACGACCGTCACGCGGCGGATCGGATTCGGCCGCTGGGCGATGCCCCCGTCGGGCTCCGCCACCAGCTGCTCGAGGGTGTCGCCGGGGCCGAACGACCGCGTCCGGCCCGACGCCCTGCCGACGAACGCCGTGTCGTCGCCCACGTTGAACGAACTGGTGAGCACGAAGCCGTCGGCGGAGACGATCATGCCCGTGGCCAGGCCGGACGGGCGGCGGAGCAGCTGGTTGACGTCGAGGATGCGAGCCGTCGCCGCGAACGCTGCGAACCGCTTCTTCCGCTCGGCGGCCGACAGCGTGGCCCAGTCGGTGATCCGGCCGCGGTGCTCCTCCCACGACGCCCGCGGCAGCTCCTCGGGCGGCCAGGTCCGCTCCACCTCGATGCCCACGAGGTGCTTCGCCAGTCTCGCTGCAGCCACCTCGAGCCCCGCGAGCGGAGCCGCGGCGGGCGGCACACCGGCGGCGTCGATCGTCGCCGGAACGTCTCCCGACACGAGGGCCGGAAACCGTTCCAGCAGCACCGCGGTGGGCACGGCGGTGCCCTGCCACCGGCGCGGCGAAACGGCCAGGCTGACGACGCCGATCACGCGGCCGGTGGCATCGACGAGCGGCCCGCCATCCGCGCCCGGATTGACCGCCGCGGTGGTCTCGATCACGCGGCCCGCATAGGCCGCCTCGGGCTGCTTCGCGACCTCGTACAGGCCGCTCACCACGCCCCGGCTGAACGACGCCCGTCCAGTGGCGAGCATCACGTCGTCGACGTCGGCAGCGGTGAAGGCCGCGTCGCCGACCGCCGGCCAGCCACGCGCCAGGGGCAGAAACGGCAGCGGCTTCTCGGCGACCACACGGAGGAGCGTCACGCCCAGCGCTTGGTCGCTCGCGAGAATCGCCGCAGGCCGCCTGTCGTATCCCGGCAGCAGGACCGTGACGTCGGTCGCGTTCGGCGGCACGGCGCT
>CAXNJC010000132.1:0-5009 GCA_964202525.1 Pirellulales bacterium | reverse complement strand
GATCACCCCGCCGCCGGATTGGGTGTGACGCGGTTGCTGCTGGCTGCATCGGAGTTCGCCAGTCGGCCGGCGGTGGCATGCTCGCAGCCGGCGGACTTTGCTACGGAATGCTCCAGCGGAACCCGACGCCCTGCGTGAGGCGCAAAGTGCACCGGCTGCTGCGCGTGCCCCCGACCGGCCTCCCTGCCCCTGCGGTCTGCGCCGCGTTGGCAACGGCTCCCCTCTGACGCCCGAGCCACACGACGAGCCAGCCCCACGCCCGCATCGCTCACGCGATTGCGGCTTCCTGGAGAACGAGCCGGATCACGCGGCATGGTCGATGCCGAACAGCCGCTCGACGAGACCCGCGACCTCCGTCATCGCGAGCGACTCCGCCGCGATCACGTCGGGCCGCGACGCGATCAGGATCGTCTCGTGCGGATTCGCCGGATCGACGGCGCCGTGGGAGCCCTTCACGAGCGCGGGGTCGAGCGGAATCGCGATCTGCGGAAGCCGCGTGCGATCGAGGTGCAGCTCGAGCGGGTCGTAGCCGGGCTTGCGGTGGATGTCGATCGTGCGAGCGAAAGTCGGCGCCTGTGCGTCGTCGAGCCAATAGAAGTACGTCTGCCACGAGTCGAGCGTGCTCTCGATCACCACGTCGCCGCAGCGGCTCTCTTCCCGCGGCTGACCCGGCGACACGAGCCCGGCGGCGACCAGGTCGTCGCCGTGGAGCACGCGGCCCACCCCCGCCCTGCCGCGGAACAGCTCGGCCACCGCCACGGCGTCGGCCGGATCACGGAGAAACACGTGACCGACCTGGTGGTCGGCGAGCGTCCAGGCCCGGCTCGCGGCCAGGTCGAGGATCTCGCCCGCGCCCGTATCGCGCACCGTGAGCAGGCCCGCCTCGCGGAGGATGCGATGGGGGTGCAGGGCGTGCGACACCGGACGGATCGCGTATTCGCCCACCAC
Organism: Pirellulales bacterium; assembly: GCA_964202525.1. Lineage (GTDB taxonomy): Bacteria > Planctomycetota > Planctomycetia > Pirellulales > UBA1268 > QWPN01. The sequence goes on along the minus strand of CAXNJC010000132.1, from coordinate 4,061 downwards.
GAGCACGGTGAGGCTCTCGGGGCCCACGAGCGAGCCGAAGTCGGTGAGCAGCGTGCCGATCTCGGCATCGAGCTCACCGCAGGCCGCGAGGGCCGGCGGACTGTCGGGGCCGGTGCGCTGCGCCGCGTAATCGAGGTGCGGCAGGTAGACGACCGCGAGCTGCGGCGGCGCGGGCCGCGCGGCCTCGACGAAGCTCCGGGCGATCCACCGCGACGACTCGATCCCGGCCACCGGCCCCCAGAACTTGTGCAAGGGAAACTCCCCGAGCGTCTCGCGGAGCGCGGCGTAGAGCGCTTCCGGGTTGGTGTGGCACCACATCGTCTCGCTGCCGTCGGGATTGTGCTTCGGCGCGGGAAGGCAGACGAGGTCGGCGGTGGCGTGCTTCGACTGCAGCAGGAACCAGGCGGCCGTGCGCACGTCGGGCCGCGCCGCCTTGACGCGGTCCCAGAGCCGCGGCGCACGATGCACCGAGTCCGGGCTGATCCACATCTCGAGGTGCTTCGTGGGCCGGTCGAACAGGCCGTTGGCGACGATGCCGTGCGCGGCGGGCAACGCGCCCGTGGTGAGCGCCGCCTGCACCGGGCAGGTGACCGCCGGAAAGCCGGCCGCGAGCGGCACGCAGCGGCCGGCGGCGGCCAGGCCGGCGAGCACCGGCATGCGGCCGAGGTCTGCGTGACGCAGGCCCGGGATCGAGAGCACGAGCACGTGCGGGGTATGGGCGGTCGTCATGCGGAGCCTCCAGAGGAAATGAGCGGGGCGAGCATCCGGGCACACTCCCGGGCCGTGTCCAGCCAGCGATGGGACTGCCGCGGGAGTTCCACGTGCAGTCCACCGTCGTAGCCGGCCGCAGCGAGCGCCGCGACGGCGGCCGTGAGATCGACGTCGCCGCTGCCGAGCGGCAGGTGCTCGTGGCGGCAGGCGAGCATGTCGTCCACGTGGACGTTGGCGATCAGGCCTCGCCAGTCCTGCAGATGACGGGCGTACGGCCACTCGCCCATACACTCCATGTGACCGATGTCGACCGTGAGCCGGAGGTGCGGCGGTCGCCCGAGCCGGGCGAAGAGATCCGCGGCCCGAGCGAGCGTGTCGACCACCATGCCGGGCTCGGGCTCGAAGGCCACGGCGACGCCCTTGCACGCCGCATGGTCGAGGATGGCGGAGAGGCCGTCGGCGAGCCTGTTGACCAACGTGTCGAGCGGCGCCGCATCGCGACCCACGCCCGACCAGAGCGACACGCACCCCGCCCCGAGTTCGGCGGCGACGTCGATCGCCCGCCGGCTGTAGTCGATCCGCCGGGCCCGCTGGTCGGCTGCTGACGACACCAGCGTGGGCTCGTGCTTGACCGCGTGATCGAGGAGGTGCCGGGCGCCGGTCTCGACCACGCAGGCCATGTCGGCGGCGGCGAGCGCCTTCCGCCAGCGTGCGGTGCGGTCGGGCAGGTCGGCGGCGAAGGGATCGATCGTGTGGTGATCGAGCGTGATCGCCAGCGACGCGTAGCCGAGGTCGCGGAGCGTCGGCACCGCGGTGAGCGGGTCGATGTCGGCGATCGAGTTGCTGCTGAAGCCGAGCCGCATGATCAGGTCAGGTGGGAGGCACGAGCCGCCGGCCGAGAACGAACCACACGAGCAGGCCGATCACCGCGATCGCCCATCGCTCCCCGCAGGCTGCCAGCACGAGGACGGCGTCGAGCGTGATGATCGCCATGATTGCGTTTCCGACGGCGGACCGCACGGCCGCGGGCGTGGGATTCGCGATGGCCTGCGCCGCCCGCGCGAGCACGGCCCCGCCGAGCAGAGTCCAGCAGGCGAGCCACGTCGGCGCCGGCAAGGTGGCGGTGCGGCCGACGCCGTCGAGCCACGGCATCCAGACGAAACCCGCCGCCACCGCGAGGCCGACGGCCATCACGACCACCGCGACGGCGAGCGCGGGGCGTCGGCTGCTCGCGGCCTCGTCGCGCGCAAACAGCGTGATGCCGGCGACGTACAGGCTCATGCCTGCGGGAATCGCCCACTGGTGCAGAGCCGCCGGCCCGCCCGCGGCGGTCATGCCGAGCAGCCAGTTGAGCCCGCGGCAGGTGCCCATCACCGCAGGACCGAGGGGCGTGGCCTTCGCGTGGCGATCGTAGAGCCAGATCGCCCCGGTGAGCGCCGCGCCGACGAGCGCGGGCCACGGCGAGCGGGCCATCACGGCCACTCCGCAGGCCGCCGCGGCGGCGCAGGCCATCAGCAGGCTGCCGACGGCCGCCGCCCGCCGCACGTCGATCGCCCCGCTCGGCAGCGGCCGCTCGGGCCGCTCGATACGGTCGAGTTCCACGTCGCAGACGTCGTTGAGCACCATGCCGGCGGCGTAGAAGGCGAGCGACGCCAGCACCGCCAGCCCGCAGGCCGCCGGCGGCCAGTCGAGCACCGTGAGGCGAGCCACCACGAGGAAGCCCGCGAGCGAGTCGGCCGCCGCGGTGGCGAGGTTCGGCAGCCGCACGAGCCGAGCCCAGACGAGCATCTCAGCCGAGCTCCACGCCGGCTGCTGCGGCCACGCCGAGGAGGTGCTCGCGGGCCGCGCGGGCCGCGTCGTCGGGCCGGTCGCGGTAGGGATACAGTTCGACCGTCACCCAGATGTCGGGGGTGTGCGCGGCGATGGCGCGGAGCGTGGCGGCGAAGTCGATTGCGCCCTCGCCGGGAACCAGGTGGTGATGCACCCGCGTGGCCGCGATGTCCTCGACGTGATAGTGCCGCGTGTGGGCCTTCATCCGCGGCACCCACTCCGCCGGATCCTCGCCCACGCAGTAGGCATGGCCGACGTCGAAGTTGAGGCCGAGCGCGGGATGGTGTACCCGCTCGGCGAACTCGAGGTACTGCCCGAAGGTCTCGATCAAGAGGCCGGGCTCCGGCTCGATGAGGAGCGTCACCCCGCAGTCGGCGGCCACGTCGAGGGCCGGCATGATCTCGTCGTAGAAGATGTCGCTTGCCTGCTCGCGGGTCTGCCCCGGCTGGATCTCGCCGCCCGGCTCGGTGGAGATGTGCTTCGCCCCGATCTCGGCGGCCAGCTTCAGCGCCCGCTTCGTGTGCTCCCGGCGGATCGCCCGGTAGTGCGGATCGGGGTCGGTCCAGCCGGGATGCCAGTAGGGCTGCCGCGGGTCGGCGATCGCATTCATCATGAACGCGTTGATGTTGGAGACGACGAGCCCACTCGCCCGCAGCGTCCGCCGGATCGACTCCTTCTGCACCTCCAGCAGCCCCGCCGGCCAGGCGTGCGGCACGTCGGCGAGCAGCTCAATGCCGCCATAGCCGAAGCCGGCGATCCGTTCGATCGCCTGCTCCACGGGCACGTCGAGATAGGCATTGGAACTGAAGGCGAGACGCAGCGGCATGACAGGAACCTCGTGGGGCTCGTTTCGCGAAGACTATACCCGCCCCTCCCCCGACGCACACGGCAGCAGCCCGTCGGAGGCACGCGCAGGAGCCGGGGAACTTTGTGCCTCGCCGGACGCGCTCGGTGCCGTTGGGGCGGTGAACTCACAAAGCCCCCCGGCGTCGAGCATTCCTCCGACGGGCTGCGGCGCACCCTTACGGCCAGAGGACGACGTGCCTCTCGATCCAGGCCGGCCTGACCGGCAGCCGCTCGAGCTCCGTGTAGACCATCGCCGCCGGGTTGACCTCCTGTGCCTCCATGGCGGCCACATGTCGGACGACAACACGACAGCGGCCAAGCCACGGCAAGAACCCGCCCCAGACGACGGCGAGCCCGGCCACCACCACCGCAAAGCGAATCAGGCCGCCAGGCGTCATGGCTCCACCGCCTTCTTGAACAGCCAGCCGAATGTCAGACTCGCCATGGCCAGCGTGAGGACGAGGTTGAGGAGCTGCCCGCCGACGTAGAGCACGAGCGGCCGGCCGCTGGCGAGCACGGGGGCGAGCTCGCGGAAGTTGGTCTGCAGGCCCATGCACACGAAGCCGGTGCAGAACAGCCAGCCGCGGAGGCGGGACGTGAAGCCCGTGGTGGTGCCGTCCACCCAGAGGGCGCCCTCCGGCGAACCGCTGAAGATCAGCGAGCCGATGAGCGAC
>CAXNJC010000131.1:0-5033 GCA_964202525.1 Pirellulales bacterium | reverse complement strand
GAACGTGGCGGCGAACAGGACCGCGGCCGAGGCGAGGAGCGAACAGAACAGAACGGGCTTCACGCGAATCATGGGAGGAACCTCCGTGGCAGACACTGGGGGACCGCCGGATCCTTCGAGCGGCGGTGGATCCGGGATGCAGCCCGGCTCCGCTCAACTCTGGCACACCGTTCGGACGAGTCAAAAATCCGCTCCGCGGCGAACCGGTTTCTCCGGAACGTCCGGTTCAATCGGACCTGGATCTGGCCGCGGCCCCCATCGCTTACGCGATTGGGCTTCCTGATTGAGGAAGCGTAACCGCGTGGTCCTGCCAGGAAGCGTAACCGCGTGAGCGGTACGGCCTGCCAGGAAGCGTAACGGCGTAAGCCGTACGGCTCCGGCATCGCGCCGCGCATCGCTACGCCATCATCTGGCGGAATCGCGCGAAGAGATAGGCGGAGTCGTGCGGGCCGGCTGCGGCCTCGGGGTGATACTGCACGCTCGCGGCGTTGGCGGTCTTGTGCCGCAGCCCCTCGATCGTGCCGTCGTTCAAGTTGCGGTGGGTCACCTCGAGCTCGGGCGGCAGCGTCGCCTCGTCCACCGCGAAGCCGTGGTTCTGCGACGTGATCTCCACCTTGCCGGTGGTGAGGTCCATCACCGGCTGGTTGGCACCGCGGTGGCCGAACTTGAGCTTGAAGGTCTTCGCGCCGCAGGCGAGCGCGAGTAGCTGGTGGCCGAGGCAGATGCCGAACATCGGCACCGTGCCCACGAGGCCCTTCACCGTCTCCACGCAGTAGCCGAGCACCTCCGGATCACCGGGCCCGTTGGAGAGAAACACGCCGTCGGGCTTGTGGGCGAGCACCTCGGCGACGGTCGCGCGGCCCGGCAGCACCGTCACGTCGCAGCCCACGCTCGTGAGGTGGCGGGCGATGTTCCACTTCATCCCATAGTCGAGGGCCACCACCTTCTTCGTGCCGGCGAACGTGGGCGCGGGTGCGGAATCGCCCCCTTCGAGCGGCTGCGGCACGGGCCGGGCCCAGTCGTCGAGCGACTCATGCCAGGCGCTGGCCCGCTCGGGCATCACCTCGCGAACGAGGTCGCGGCCCACGAGCGCGGGCGCCGCCTTGGCCTTCGCCACGAGGGCCGCGGGGTCGAGGATTTCGGTCGAGAGCACGCCCGTCATCGCGCCGCGGGTCCGCAGGTGGCGGACGAGCGCGCGGGTGTCGATGCCGGCGAGGCCCACGACGCCCGCCTTGGCGAGATAGTCGCCGAGCGTGCTCTCGGAGGTGAAGTTGCTCGTGATGCGGCTCGCCTCGCGCACCACGAAGCCGGCCATCTGGAGCTTGCCGCTCTCGACGTCGGCGTGGTTGACGCCGTAGTTGCCGATCTGGGGCGTGGTCATGCAGAGGATCTGGCCGCGGTAGGACGGATCGGTGAGGATCTCCTGGTAGCCGGTCATCGAGGTGTTGAAGCACACCTCGCCCGACACGGTGCCGGTGGCCCCGAACGACTCGCCGAGGTACACCGTGCCGTCTTCGAGTGCGAGTGCCGCGCGTGGCATGATCGCCCGTGCTCCTGTCGTGCCGATTCCCGCGATTCCGCCGCGGTTCGCCGCATGATACCCGCCGGCGTCGCCGCCGCCGCGGGGTCGGCGTCGGCCCGGGCGATTGCCGGGGTCAGCGGCCGCCCGGGGCGAGGAAGGTCTGCACGAGCCAGAGGATTCCGCTGATCACCAGGCAGGTGGTGATCGGCATGAAGAATGAGAATCCGTCGCGCTGGATGCGGATGTCGCCGGGCAGGTTGCCGAGCGGAAACCGGGGCCAGCCCTCCGGCGCGAACTGCCACCACAACCCCAGGGCGACGGCGATCGCACCGAGGGTGACCAAAAGGGTGCCGGGGTTGAAGTCGAAGGGCATGGCTCTCGGCTCCGCGGAACGGGACTCCACCGGGATGATATCGAGCGGCCGACGCCGCGCGGACTATGTTAGGATTTTGGTGGTCGCCCCCGTAGCTCAGTTGGATAGAGCGGAGCTTTCCTAAAGCTCAGGTCACAGGTTCGATCCCTGTCGGGGGTAGTTTTCCTGGAGCCTTGCGATCATGGCAGCAGCCGGACTCGGCAGGTGGTTCATCTCGCAGCCGCTCCCGGTCCGGATCACGGGCATCGGGCTCGCGGCGTGGCTCGTGATGCTCTGCGTGCTTCCCGACCCGCGGCCGCTCGGCGCGCCTGAGTGGACGGTGCAGCTGGCCCAGCGCCTGACCGGGATCGCCGAGCCGCGGGCGCGGTTCGTGGCCACGACGCTGCTTCGTGGCGCGGGTGTTGGCTTGATCGGCGTGCTGCTGGCGGTCGCGGTCTCAGGCTGGAAGTCGCGGGCGGCGGTGCCGGCGGTCCTCGTCGGTGCGCCCCTGCTGGCGCTGGTCGCGAAGTGGATCAACTTCGGTGGCCTGCCGATCTGGCCACAGCTGCTGTTCATCCTGCTCGTCGCGTTTCTGGGCGGGCTCGCGGGCCTGGCGCTCCGCCGCAACTGGGCGGCCCTGGGCACGCTGGCGGTTCTCATCGGCGGCCTCTCCGCCTGGGCCTCGGCGACCGGCGTGTGTGACGACCTCTACGACGCCTGGAAGGGCACGGCCCTGCACGTGCTCGACGCGGCCGCCGACGTGCCCGACGGCGACGAGGGCTTCCTGCGGCTGCTGGAGATCGCGTTTGCATATGCCGAAGACAACTCGCACGGCACCGACGCCGTGCTTCCCAATCGGGCCGCGATCCTCGCCCTGGGCAAGATCCTCGGCGACGACAACGTGGCCCGGGTCGGCGGCCGGGATCTCGATCTCGGGCCGCCTGACACCCGGCTCGCACTGCGGCGGCGGATCCTACTCGGCGGTCGCGGCGATCTCTCGCAGCACTTCTGGGTGAGTGCGGCGCTCGCGGCGCTGGCCGACGAGTCACGGTCGCTGGCCGTGGGGCTCTCGAAGGAGGAGATGGATTCCACCCCAGGGGGCTCGGGCTTCTCGTTCGTCGACATGGCCGCCAACTGCGCCGGCATTCGCCTGGCGGCCGCGGCCACCCGCACCGAGCGATCGGCCCACACCATGCAGGCGCGAATCCGGCGGGGCGTGGAGGTGTCAGACCTGTTGCCGTCGCTCCGCGAGCTGCCGGAGGGCATCACCCGCGATCAGCTTCAGGCCAACTTCGGCGGCCTGAGTGGCGCGGAGACCCGGCGACTCCTCGGCGAGATCGACCGCCGGATCTCCGAACTGCCGCTCTACCGCTAGCGGCCGCTCCGCTTCGTCAGAAGCTCACCAGCGCCCGCACGCCGGCGATCAGCGCCGGCTCCGCCAGCCGGAGCGTGGGCACGATGTATTGCAGGTCGGGCGTGATGCGGACAGCCGGCGTGAGGGCGTAGTTGTAGAAGCACTCGATGCCCTGGCCGTCGCCAACCGGGCCGAACTGCGACGTGATCAGCGTGCCGATCTCGGGGCTGGCCGACGCCCAGTACCATCCCACCCCAAACGTGTCGTGGCGCCTGCTCCGGCCCGGCGCGGAGCCTCCGAAGCCGAAGCTCAGAAAGGCGTCGATCGGGCTGGTGTTCGGGTCGGCGATGCCGGCGCGGCCGAACGGCCCCCAGCCGCGCGTGTCGTCGGCCGGATCGACGACCAGCATCTGGTCGAAGTTCCAATACAGGCACCACGAGCCACGCGTCGTCGGAATCGCCACGTCGGGGTAGGGGATGTAGGCCTCGGTGATCGACGTGTAGGTGCGGCTGTTCCAGGTGCCGCCGAGCAGCTGGTGGCCCGGGCGGTCGAGGAAGTTCGTGGGCACCCGCAGCGCCGCCGACAGGAGCATGCCGTCGTTGAACAGCGTGTCGAAGCCGCTCGTGGCCGTCGTGTCGGTGGAGTTGAGCACGGTCACCATCAGCATCGGCCCGTCGTCGGGATGAATCACGAATCCCGTCCCCAGCGTGGAGTAGGGCACCGTCGCGCCCACGATCGGATTGAAGATGAATCCCATGTTCGAGAACTGCGTCTTACCCCGGCCGTGGGCGAAGGCGTTCATGTCGCCGTCGAGCGTGTCCATCTTGCCGGCAAACACGGAGACCGCGTCGGTTAGTTCCTGCGTGAGCAGCACGTTGGTCAGATACACCTCCTCGCTGCCATAGACCGGCAGGTCGGCGATCAGCGTCGGCGAGATGAAGCAGCCCACGTTGCCGACGATCGTCTCGCCGTAGCGGTGCTCGGCGCGCAGCTTGAGATACAGCCCGTCGCGCACGCCGAGCTTGCCGCCGTCGGCGATCACGCAGTAGTCGCCGTGGCCGGCGTAGTCGAAGGCCTGGTCGAAGCCGCCGTTGGCGTTGCCGATGGAGAAGCCGGTGTTGTCGGCGAGGATGGTCAGGCCGGCAGCAGCCAGCCGTTCGCGGAAGCCGTCCTGCGAGCCCAGGAGATGCGGCGCCATCTCATACTGCGGCTCTTCCACGTAGGGCTGCGGCGGGTCTGCGGCCGCAGCCGCGCCCGCCAGGGAGCACCAGAGCATGGCGGCGAGCCACGGCATCCGCCGACCGGTCATCCGCTGTCGCCGGTGCACGTCGCGCCCCACGGTTCGGTTTCATCGATACCATCGGCGCAGTCGCGCGGCCGAGGTTGGCGAATCTCCGGCCGAAGCCGGCCGCGCGTTCAAGTGGCGAAGCCTGGCAAACCCTGCGGCCTGGCGGCGGCGCGGAGGCCGTGGCGTGGCCGGGCCGTCACTGCCCGGGGAGCTGCCGCCACCAATAGAGCAACGACACCCCGATCACGATCGCGATGTCGAGGATCATCGCCTGCCGGGCGAAGGTGCGGATCGGCTTCGTGCACAGGTACACATCGCCCGACTCCGTCCGCACGTGGCTCCGCACGATGTGGTAGAGGCCCAGCATCGGTAGCGACGCGAGCACCGCGAAGATCAGATCGACCCGCAGTTCGAACGTCGGCGAGTTTCGCACATACGCCAGCAGAGCGACGGTGAGCGTGACGAATAGCGCCTGCAGCGAGACGACCTCGCGGAGGGAGTTCGACTGCTCGACGCA
>CAXNJC010000130.1:0-5040 GCA_964202525.1 Pirellulales bacterium | reverse complement strand
GATCCGGCTGCGGCAGAAGGCCATGCCGATGTGCGGCTCCGCCACGAACCCCCGGTCGATCCGCGCGTAGAAGCCGGCGTGCACGGCGTCATCCTGATGCAGCAGGTGCACCAGTTCGCCCCGGGCGAGGTCGATCGCGCGATTCCAGTTGCCGCTCAGTCCCAGACGCCGCACGTTGGCGGCGAACTCGACGCGACCCGTGCGGTCGACGGTTCGGATGAGCCGCTGCACGTCGACGCTCTGCGACGCGTCGTCTACCACCGCGATCTGCATCCGCTCGGGCCCGGGAGCCTGGCGGAGCACCGACTCCAGCGCGGCGAGCAGCTTGTCGTCGGGTTCGCAGGCCGGGACCATCACCGAGAATCGTGGCCGCGGGCCCGCCGCCCGCACCGGCGCCACGGCAGGCGGAGTCGCGGCGAGGAGCGAGGTACGGGACGTGGCCATGGTGTCGCGCGTGGTGCCGGGGCTGCCGCCCCGAGGTGCGGGGCTCGGAGGAGAAGTACCGCGCCGACGCGTTCGAGGACAGACCGTGTCGGAGCGATCCGCCACACCTCCGGCGCCGCGACGCCGGGGGCTTGCCTGTCTTGGGCAGACTGCCCGGTGTGACGGACGCGGATGCCGGTGGGGCGAACGGTGGCCCAGCGCCGCCGGCGGGCCCGTCGGAATCAGAAGCTGCCGACGTTGAAGTTCACGTAGGCACCCCACGGCCCCACGCCGACGTTCATGCCCGAGCCCTTCGCATCGGAGAAGGGCGGCTTACCGCCTCCCTGGCTCTGGCCACGGTAGGGGGAATACGACGCGCCCGCGGCGGCCCGCGAGGCCGCCGCGTTGGAGGCTGCCGCGGTGGCCTGCCGCGCCGACTGGGCCATCTCCACCATCTGCTGGCGGCTCTGGTCGGCGGCCGCCTGCCGCTGGGCGAGCGAGGCCCGCATCTGCTCGATCTTGGTGATCTCCTGCTGCAGCTGGGCGCTCGTCATCTGCACGACGTTGGGCACGTCCTTGAGCACCTCCGACCGCTTCTGATCGGACATCACCGAGAGGTACTGCCCGAGCCATTGCTTCGCATCCCGGGCCTCGGGCGTGTCCATGACCTTGAACTTTGCGTCGAGGTCATCGAGCAAGTAATCGAGTTCGTACGACGACATTCCCGCGACGCGCCGATTGAAGTCGACCTTGATGTTATGCACTTCCTGCGGGGAATAGAGCTGCTGTGTGGAGAGCCACTCGCCGAGTTCGAAGATCGCCCGCCGCCAGCGGGCGCTGTTCATGATCTCCGCCTTGCGGGCGAGGTCACCGTCGTCCGCGTCGGGCTTGGCTGCCGCGGGCGGCGCCGCAGGCTGCTGGCCGGCGGCCGGCGCGGATGGAATCGCCAGGCATGCGGCCGTCAGGGCGACGAGCCCGAGGCGGACGCGAAGGGGAGACTGGTTCGTGAGCATGATGCGTCCGGGCTCTAGCGAGCCCCCTCGGTGGTTCCGGTGCCGGGCTTGCGGACCAGGGTCATGTTGACCTGCGGCATGTGCTCGCCGCCCACGTGCGTGGGGAGCGAACGCCAGACGCAGCGGTCCTTGCCGTCGTATGAGTAGATGTTGAGCGACGACGTCTGGGTGCCGTCGGGGAGCACGGCCGTGGTGCGGGCCACCCAGGAGCCCTCGTCCCGCGACCAGGCGGCCTCGCCATGGCCGCCGTCGGAGCTGAACACCCACGAGCGGATGCTCTTCGAGAGCGGATCCCAGCCGATCCGCTGGGTCACGTGGATGGCCGCATCGGCCGCGGCACCGGGGGGCGTGATCTTCATGTCGCGGAGAAGGAACGTCTTGGTGGGGTTCCAGCGCACGCTCATCTCGATGGTCGGCTTTCCCGCCGCCGGCGCTGCGTCGCCGTCGCTGGCCACCGTCCAGTCGCCCACCATCCAGGCGAGGTCCGCGAGCGTCTCGACGCCCGCCGGCATCGCGCCGCGGGCCTCGCGCAGCACCGCCAGCTTCCAGCTGCCGGCCTGCCGCACCCAGATCGCCGAGAAGCGACCCTTCTCCACCGCGGAGCTGCCCGGTGGGACGACCTCGACCGCTCCATCCTCGATCGCGACGTCGGGGGCCAGAAACCGCAGCGCCGTCTCGGTGATCCGGAAGGATGGCGTCGCACCCTTCGGCGCATCCGCCGGGGCCGGTTCCAGCACCTCGACAGTATCGCGGCCCTTCAGGACGTTGCCGGCGGCGTCGATGATGTCGCCGTCGGTGGTCCAGATCGCGGCCAGCGCCTTGCCGTCGCCCCGTTCGAGGGCCTGCTTGTAGGCGGCGCTGGCGGCGCGGATCGCCTCGGCGTCGACGGCGGCGTCGGCGGCACGGACGACCGGACAGGCGACCGCGATCACCGCGAGGATCGCGAACTGGACGAGTCGATCGGACCGCGCTGACGTCGGCATGGCTCACCGGAAGGGGGAGGGAACAGGCCCGCCGATTTTACCACGGCGGCAGGGCTGGGAAAGCGGCTCGCCGGATTGTTTGGTAGGGGGGCTCACCATGACGGGCCACGTTCCCCTGCTCGCCGATCTGATTCGCCGCCCGAGCGTGAATCCGATGGGCCGCGACGTCTCCGGCCCGGAGTATCTCGAGGGCCGCGTCGCCGACTTCCTCGTGCAGCGGTTTACGTCGCTGGGCCTCCCCTGGGCTCGGCAACCGGTGTCGCCGGGCCGCGACAACGTGCTCGCCCGGCTCGAGGCGACGGTGCCGAGGGCGCCGCTGCTGCTCTGGGACGCCCACCAGGACACTGTTCCGGTGGAGAACATGACGATCGAGCCGTTCGTGCCGGTCGTGCTGGACGGGCGGATGTACGGCCGCGGCACCTGCGACGTGAAGGGAGGCATGGCGGCGATGGTGTCGGCGATCGAGCGGCTGCTGACCCACCGCGGGGAGCGGGCGGCCACGATCGTCTTCTCGGCGACCGTCAACGAGGAGTTCGGCTTCTCCGGTGCCCGGGCGGTCGCCCGGCTCTGGCAGCCGCCCGCAGCCGACGCGCCGGCCACGGATGCCGCCGCCCGCAAGCTCCTCACCCGCCGCCCCGCGCTGGCGGTCGTGGCGGAACCGACCGGGCTCGACCTCGTGATGCAGCACAAGGGCGCGATCCGCTGGCGGATCCGCGTGCACGGCCGCGCGTGCCACAGCGCCTTCCCGGAGCAGGGCTCCAATGCCATCTATCCCGCCGGCCGCGTGATCCTCGCGCTGGAGGCGCTGGCCTGCGACCTGCTCACGCGGCACGCCGACCATCCGTGCGGTCCGCCCACGCTCAACCTCGGCACGATCCGCGGCGGCGCCGGCGTGAACCTCGTGCCCGATCTCACGGTGCTCGAGGTGGAGCGGCGCGTGCTGCCGGGCGAAGCGCCGCACGAGGCACGGGCCGAGGCGATCGCCCGGATCACGGCCGCCTGCGGCGACGCGCGGATCGAGCACGACGAGCCGTTCCTCGAGAGCGCGGGCCTCGCCGACGCCACGGGCGACGCCAAGGCCGCCCCCTGGGTGGAGAAGCTCGCCGCGGCGGCCCGCGACCGCGGCGCGACGGCGGCTCGCACCGCGGCCCGCTACGGCACCAACGCCAGTATCTTCACCGCGGCCAGCGTGCCGAGCGTCGTGTTCGGTCCCGGCTCGATCGCGCAGGCCCACACCGCCGACGAGTGGATCGACCTCGCCCAGGTCGGCACCGCCGCCGAGATCCTCGCGGCCTTGGTGGCCGGCGGCTGATTGGTACAACATCGCCTCAGTCACCCCCGCAGGAGGTGCGAGCATGGCAGGCACGATCAAGGGCAAGATTCGGGTCGAGGGCCCGGTCGTCGATCTCGATGGCGACGAGATGACGCGGATCATCTGGCAGTTCATCAAGGACAAGCTGATCCTGCCCTACCTCGACCTCGAGATCCGCTATTTCGACCTCTCGATCGAAAACCGCGACGCCACCGCCGACCAAGTCACGATCGACGCCGCCCATGCGATCAAGGAGTGCGGCGTGGGCGTGAAGTGCGCCACGATCACCCCGGATGAGGCCCGGGTGAAGGAGTTCAGCCTCAAGAGCATGTGGAAGAGCCCCAACGGCACGATCAGGAACATCCTCGGCGGCGTGATCTTCCGCGAGCCGATCATCATCAAGAACATCCCGCGGCTCGTGCCCGGCTGGACGAAGCCGATCGTGGTGGGCCGCCACGCCTTCGGCGACCAGTACCGCGCCACCGACGTGAAGATCCCGGGCAAGGGCACCCTCACGCTCACCTTCACGCCGGCCGACGGCACGAAGCCGATGGAGATGAAGGTGTATGACTTTCCGTCGTCGGGCGTCGCCATGGCGATGTACAACCTCGACGACTCGATTCGCGACTTCGCCCGGGCGAGCTTCCGCTACGGGCTGGCGCGGAGCTACCCCGTCTATCTCTCCACGAAGAACACGATCCTCAAGGCCTATGACGGCCGCTTCAAGGACATCTTTCAGGAGATCTTCGACGCCGAGTTCAAGGGAGAGTTCGCCGCGAAGGGGATCACCTACGAGCACCGGCTGATCGACGACATGGTCGCGAGCGCGCTGAAGTGGGAAGGCGGCTACGTCTGGGCCTGCAAGAACTACGACGGCGACGTGCAGAGCGACATCGTGGCCCAGGGCTTCGGCTCGCTCGGCCTGATGACCAGCGTGCTCATGACGCCGGACGGCAAGACCGTGGAGGCCGAGGCCGCCCACGGCACCGTCACGCGGCACTACCGCCAGCACCAGCAGGGCAAGCCCACGAGCACGAACCCCATCGCCTCGATCTTCGCATGGACGCGGGGGCTGGCGCACCGCGGCAAACTCGACGGCACGCCGGAGGTGACGCGGTTCGCCGAGACCCTCGAGAAGGTCTGCATCGAGACGGTCGAGGAGGGCAAGATGACGAAGGATCTCGCGATCCTCATCGGCCCGAATCAGCCGCACCTCACCACGCAGGAGTTCCTGGCGGCGATCGACGCCAATCTCGTCGAGGCGATGCGGGCGTAGGGCGTGGCAGCTGATCGTCGCGCCGGTGCGATC
>CAXNJC010000129.1:0-5041 GCA_964202525.1 Pirellulales bacterium | reverse complement strand
CCGACGGCGACGGCAAGCTCGACCGTGCCGACCTCGAAAAGGTCGCCGGCGAGGTGATGCAGCGGATGCGGGCCGGCATGGCGGAGCGGGGCATGGGGCCGGGAGGGCCGCGCGACGGCGGCTTCCGTCCCGGCGACGGCCCGCGGCGGCGGCCGGAAGGTGGCGAGGAAGGTTCGCGGCCGGAGCGGCCGCGTCGCCCGGAGTGAGTGAGGGTATGCTCGGCGGAGCATGAATCGCCACTCCGAGCTGCTCCCCGCCCGCCCCGCCGAAGCCCACGCCCTCGCGGTCGCCCGCACGCTGCCCGGCGATCGGATCGTCTGCACGACCACGGGCCGTGGCCAGGCGGCGTCTGCCCTCGCAGGCGAGCGGCCGACCACCGCGGTCGTGGCCTGGTTTCTCGACCTCCATCCGTGCACCGCCGCCCGCGCGTCGTGGTCGCCACCGCCACCCAACCTCGCGGCCGAGTGCGTGGCCGACATGCCCCCCGGCCCCTACGACCTCGCGGTTGTGCCGCTGGCGACGACTGGCGAGGCGGAGCTCTCCCGCGACATCCTCCAGGCGGCGCTGGTCAACCTCGCGATCGGCGGCCACCTCGTGGCGGCGATCGACAATCCCCGCGACAACTGGCTTCGGGAGCAGCTTGCCGAAACAGGCGAAACGGTCCGCGTCCGCCCGGCCGAAGGGGCCGATCGCAAGGCCAAGTCAGGCACGATCGCCTACGTGGTGCAGAAGACCCGCGAGCCGGCGAAGGTTCGCGACTTCTCCTGCGAGGTGGTGTTCCGCGACCGCGACCATCTGCTCACCGCCTTCACACGGCCGGGCGTGTTTGCCCACCGGCGAATCGATCCGGCCGCGCGGCACCTGCTGAACGCCGTCGACGTGGCTCCGGACACCCGCGTGCTCGACATCGGCTGCGGCTCGGGCTGCGTGGCCCTGGGCGTCGCCGCCCGCGACGCCAGCGTGACGGTGCATGCCTTCGACTCGGCCGCCCGTGCCGTCGACTGCACGCGGCGGGCCGCGGACCACAACGGTCTCGCCAACCTCACCGTGGCCCTCGAGGCGGAGGGCCGCGTGCCGGAGCCCGGCAGCTGGGACCTGGCCCTCGCCAATCCGCCCTACTACTCCGACTTCCGCCTCGCGGAGCTGTTCGTGGAGTCGGCGCGGCTGGCACTCGCGGCCGGCGGCACGCTGCTGGTGGTCACGAAGCAGCCCACCTGGTACCTCGAGCACCTGCCGCGGATGTGGTCGAGCGTGGCCCGCGAAGAGGTGAAGGGCTACCACCTGATCGAGGCCGTGCGGCCCTGACGCACTCCGCCGTACCGCCGCCGATCACCGGTTCACGTGCACCACGGTCGCGGGCGGAAACCCGTTGAAGTGGGTGCTGCTCGCGGCCGAGTAGGCGCCGATGTTCTCGCTGTAGAGGTAGTCGCCGATCTCGAGCTCCGGAAGCTGCTCGGAGAGGCTGATCGTGTCGAGCGCGTCGCAGGTGGGCCCGAACACGGCGCAGACCTGCGGCGTGCCCTTCTTGAAGCTCTTCAGGTGGTAGGTGCAGTGGTCGAAGATCACGCCCGAGTAGGTGTGATACACGCCGTCGTCCACGTAGTAACCCAGCTTCTCGTTGCGAAACGCCTTGCCGATGATCTTGCACACCGCCGTGCCGGCCGACGCCACGAGAAACCGGCCCGGCTCCGCCAGGATCTCGATCTCCTTGGGAAACAGCCGGTCGATCTCGTGGTTGATCTGCTTGGCGAGGGCCGAGAACTTCGGCACCGTGGCGTCGTAGGCGGCCGGGAACCCGCCGCCGATGTCGAGCAGCTTGAGGGTGAAGCCCCGCGACTTCGCCTCGGCGAAGATGTTGGCGCAGAGCTGGATCGCCTGGATGTAGTTCTGCGGGTTCGTGCACTGGCTGCCCACGTGGAAGGAGAGGCCCTCCACCACGAGGTCGTGCTCGTGCGCATACTTGATCAGGTCGACCGCCTCGCCCGGCAGGGCGCCGAACTTGCTCGACAGCTCCACCATCGAGCCGGTGTTGGGCACGCGGATCCGCAGGGCGAGCCCGGCGTGCGGCGCGTGCTTCGCGATCTTCTTCACCTCCTCGTGGTTGTCGTACGTCACCAGGGGCTTGTAGCGGTCGAGCTCCTCGAGGGTCTCGACCGGCTTGATCGGGTTGGCGTAGATGATCTTGTCCCAGATGAAGTCCTGCCGCTGCTTCGCCGGGAGCTTGGCGATGTACTGGTAGACCGTGCGGAACTCCTGGATGCTCGCCACGTCGAAGCTGCCGCCGAGGTCGTAGAAGGTCTTCACGATCGCCGGATCGCTGTTGACCTTCACGGCGTAATAGATCTGCACCCGCGGGAAGTGCTTGCGAAAGAGCGCGTAGTTCTTCCGCAGTTCGGCGTGATCCACGACGAACAGGGGCGTGCCGTGCTTCTTGACGAGATCGAGAAGGGCCTTTTGGTTCACTCGTGGGGTCCACCATTCCAGGGATGGCCCGCTGAAACCGCGGGCCGAAACAGTTCTACGCACCGCCGGCGGGTTGGTTCGCCGGGCGGGGGCGGCAGTATATCGATTCACGCGGCGACCGCGGGGTCGCGGCCCGGCGAACGGCCTTGCAGGGCCCGGGACGCCGTCGTACGGTGACCCCATGAGACGGCGGCGTGGGAACATCGGCCTGGGCGTCGCGGTGCTGCTCGCGGCCCTCTCCGGCGGGGCGGCGGCGCAGGTGCCGGCGGTCATGTACCACGCGCATGCCAACCTCGGCTACGTCCGCGACAACTTCACGGCCCATCTCGACTACCTCGCCGCCAACTCCTTCTCCACGATCACCCTCGACCAGTTCTACGAGTGGCGGGTCAACGACGGGATCCTGCCCTACCGACCGATCATGCTCACGGTCGACGACAACTACATCCTCGGCTACACCGAGATGTATCCGGCGCTGGCCGCCCGGGGAATGGTGGCCACCAACTACACCCACACCCGTGGCATCGGGATCGGCAGCCCGAAGGCCTCGTGGCAGCAGGTGGCGGAGATGGACTCCGCCGGTGTGTTTCTCGTCGAGGCGCACACGCAGACGCACCCCCGGCTCACCACGATCTCCGGAACTCAGCTCCAGCAGGAGGTGGCGGGCTCCCGACAGGACATCGCGGCCAACGTGGGCGGCAAAGTGAGCAACCACTTCGCCTATCCCTACGGCAGCTACAACACCGCGGTGATCGCGGCCCTACAGGCCGCCGGCTTCAAGACGGGCATGACCACGAAGGCCGGCCTGAACACCCGCACCACGCCCCTGTTCGAACTCCAGCGCTACGGGGGCGACGGTAAAGACCTGCCATCCTTCCTCGCATCCTCCGGCCTCGGCACGCTGCCGCCGCCGCCGCCGGGCCCGGGGTGGATCCTTGACAACGCCGACCCCGCGGCCCTGCCGCGAGGCGCGGGCTGGACCGCCATGAGCACGTCGTCCGCCTACCAGGGCCAGGCGCTCGTCGCCGCCGGCGGCACGTCGGCCAGCCTCCGCTGGGCCGCCTTCCTGCCCGAGGCGGGCACGATGAACGTGCGGGCCCGCTGGTCGGCCGCGGCCGACCGGGCGAGCAGCGCCACCTACACCGTCCAGGCCGCCGACGGCGCCCACGTGGTCACGGTCGACCAGCGGTCGCGGGGCGGCGAGTGGGTGTCGCTCGGCAGTTTCTCGTTCGCGGCCGGCCAGCCGGCCATGGTCACGCTCGGCGGCACGGCCGGCACACTCTCGGCAGACGCCGTATGGTTCGAGCCGCTCGCCACGCCGGAATCTCCCCGCGACCTCACGCTCGAGATCGCCGCCGGCGTGAAGACACAGGGCCAGGCGGGCCGCGGCTGGATCGGCCCGGAATGGTCGTCGCTCACGAAGACGGGCAGCGGATCGCTGATCCTCGACGGGAGCAATCCGCTCGCAGGCCCGGTGATCGCGGCGGCGGGAACCCTGGCGGTGGCAAACGCCGCCGCGGTGGCGTCGGCGGCGGAACTCGCCGTGGCGGCCGCCGCCACGCTCGACGTCTCGCAGCTCCCGGGCGGCTACTTGGTGCCCGCCGGACAGGTCGTCTCCGGCAACGGCACGATCATGGGTTCGGTCGTGTTCGGACGCGGCTCGACGCTGTCGCCGGGCATGTCGGCCTCCGTCCCTGCCGCGCGGGCGGCACTCCCGGAAGCCATCGCGGTGCCCGAGCCGGCGGGGCTGACCATCGCGGCTGTCGCGGCACTGGCCGCTGCGGTCGCCTCCCGACACCGGCGGATCGCCGCGGCCCGGTGATTCACTCGGGCTCGTGCCGGTGGCTCGGCCGGCAGACGAGATACGCGCCGAGGCCGATCAGCATGGCGATCAGGGCGTAGGAGAGCGTGTACTTCATGCCGTAGGCCGGCGGCGCCGCCGCGGCCGGCTGAGCGGCCGCGGCCGGGGCGGGCTGGGCCGGAGCCGGGGTCGGAGCGTCGTTCGCGGTCCGGTTCACCATCTCGTTCCGGGCGGCGTTGGTCGCGTTGAGCTCGGTGAGGGTCTGCGCGACCGCCACCGGCGGCGCGACGAGCAACGCGATCCAGAGGAATCCAGCTGAGATTCGTCGGAACATGTCGGTGACCACCGTCGAGGGATGCGAGTCGGAGCGGAGAGATTCGAACTCTCGACCTCTTGGTCCCAAACCAAGCGCGCTACCAACTGCGCTACGCTCCGAGCAGACCCGAAGTCTACAGGCCTCCCCCTGGCGGGGCCATCGCGGACGCCGGGAGGGCCGAGGCAGCCGGCATCATCCCGTGATTTGGTCGAGGAGCCGCTGAAACTCGTCGAGGCTGCCGAACGGGATCACGATCCGTCCGGCCCCACGGCCGTTGGCATGCACCACCACCTTCACCCCGAGGGCCTGCCGGAGCTGGCTCTCGACGGCGGCGACCTGCCCCGACCGGCGTGTGGCGGGCCGGCCCGGCTTGCGCTTCGTGGGCTCCACCGTCGCGACCCCGGGAGCGGCCGGCAGGTCGTCGGCGAGGTCGGCCGCCTCTTCGAGGCGGATGAGCTCCT
>CAXNJC010000128.1:0-5043 GCA_964202525.1 Pirellulales bacterium | reverse complement strand
ACGGCGGTTGCATTTCCTTTCTTCCGTTCCGAGACGTTCAGGGCGTCGCCGGGATCCGGCCAATCGGCCGGTCACATCACACAAGATCGTTTCGTCCATCGTTTTTCAGGGAGTTGTCACCATGAACCTCATCACTTTCGGTCTGATCGCTGCCCTTTCGGCTGCCTTCGCCTGTGGCTCCACAGCTGATGCCGCCCCGACCGCCTCGAACTCGATCATCGTCGGCTCGACCGACGCGTTCGGCACGACTGCCCTCGGGTCGTTCGCGTGGGCTGGCGAGAACGAGACGCTCGCCGACATGGCGATGACGCCGCTGGCGACTGCCGCCGACGACGTCAACATCGAGATGGTCACCGCCCTGGCCGCTCCCGAGCCGCCGGCGATCGTGCTGGCCGGCATGGCCCTCGGTGGCGTGCTCTGCGGCCGTTCGCTCCTGAAGAAGAAGAAGGCCGCCACGGAGAGCCGCTCGTGAGCCGCATCCCCGGATACGTCACCGCGCGGACGCTGACGGCACTCGACGTCGTCTTCTGTCTCGTACCCATCACCCTGTTCCTCTCCATCGTGTCGCTGGTCTGACCGCTCAGCCACCGCACGAGACTCGTCCCGACTCCATCTCCGCAAGACTCGCAGCGAAAGGATCCTGATCATGGTCGTCGCCTCCACAACTTCGTCTCTGCTCGACGACGTCGGCACCTCCCGCGTGCCGAGCATCGTGGTCGTCGATCCCCGCTTCGACGCCTACACGTCGCTCGCCGCGAGTGCTCGAACGGGCCGGATGGACCTGCACCTGCGATCTGCCGGCGGAGCCGCCCTGAAGCTCGCCGATCGGATCGACGTGGACGCGTGGCTGGTGGCGTCGGAACTCGACGACATGTCGGGTGAGGATTTCGTCGGTCTGCTGCAGGCTCGGCGGGGAGAGGTGAAGGTGGCGCTGGTCAGCGAATGGCCGGTGGGGTCGCGGCAGCACACGCTGGCCGAGCAGACCGCCCGTGAAGCCGGGGTCGATGTGGTGCTGTCCACGCCGATCTCGATGGCCGACCTCGAGCAACTGCTCGGTCTGCCGGTCGAGGAGCGTCGCCGCCGGTTTGCCGTGACGGGCCGCTCGTGGGCCGCCGTTCCGGTGAGCGTCGGGGCCGCGATGGTGGCCATCGCGGTGCTCATGATCGGCTGATCGGCCGTACGATCAGAAGGGGTTGGGGATGAACGTCCCGCCCCGGCAGAGGTGCAGGTGGCGGAACGACGCCACCTGCCCTGTCGTTTCCAGGGCGTTGCAAAAGGCGGCGTCGTGGAAGCCCTCGATGTCGATGCTGCCCCGCCAGCCGGCGATCCGGAGTTCGCCAATGAGCCGGCTCCAGTCGGTGTCGCCGAACCCCGGCAGCCGGTGGGCCGCGTAGGGCACGGCACCGCGGATACCGTGCCGGCGGACGACGTCCCAGAGGATCGTCGCGTCCTTCCCGTGGATGTGCCAGATGCGGGCGGCGTAGCGGCGGATCTGGAGGAGCGGGTCGGCGAAGCTCAGCAGTTGGTGGCACGGCTCCCACTCGAGCCCCAGGACCGGGCTGTCGACCGCGGCGAAGATGGCGTCCCAGGCGTCCGGGGCGTGGGCGATGTTCCAGTCGCCGGTCAGCCACGTGCCACGCTTCTCGCAGTTTTCAAAGGCGATGCGAACGCCCCGATCCTCGGCCCGGCGGGCGAGCGGGCCGAACACCGCCGCAAACGGCTCGTACGAGTCGGGCACCGGCCGGCCGGGAATCCGGCCCGCGAACCCGGCCACGATGTCGCAGCCGAACCGGGGCGCGGCGTCGATCAGCCGCTCCCAGTCGGCGACGGTCTCGGGGCTCGTCAGCGGATTGCCGTAGACGCCGAGGGCACTCACGCGGCGCGGGAGGCCGTCGGCCGCCGGATGGGCGTCGAGCACGCCGCGGATCGCGTCGGCCAGCCGCTCCACCGGCGCGTCGCCCACACTGCGGCCGAAGCTCACCTGGAACGTCTCGAATCCATGGGGCACCAGCTGGCGGACCACCTCGGCGGTGCGGTCGTGGGCGGGCACCAGCGTGCCGAGCCGGATGTCGTGGTGGGCGTGCATGGCCGCCGATTCTATCCCGGAGTACGATGCCCCGGATGCGGCTTCTGAGCTGGAACATCCACAAGGGAATCGGCGGCCGCGACCGCCGCTACGCGCTCGGCCGGATCATCGACTGCATCGAGGCCGAGAATCCCGACCTGATCTGCCTCCAGGAGGTGGATCGCCACGTTCGCCGCAGCGGCCACGACGATCAGCCGCGGCTGCTCGCCCGGCAGTTTCGCTGCCATGCGGCGTTTCAGCCGACCGTGGCCGTGGCGCGCGGGGGCTACGGCAACCTGGTCCTCTCGAGGTGGCCGCTCTCGAGCCGTCACCGGATCACGCTCCGGCAGGGTGGCCGCAAGCCACGGGGTGCCCAGCTGCTCGTGGTGGACTCCCCCGAGGGGCCGCTGCACCTCGTGCACACGCATCTTGGGCTCGCGGAATCGGAGCGCCGCTGGCAGGTGACCCGCCTCTTGGGCCACATGCTCTTCCGGTCGGCCGATCCGCACCCCGCGCTGATCGTGGGCGACTTCAACGATTGGCGCAACCGGCTCCCGGACGGCGCGCTGGCCGCGAGCGGCTTTCGGCACGTGACGGCGCCGATCTCGCGGTTCCGCACGTTTCCCGCATGGCTGCCGGTGGGATCCCTCGACAAGGCGTTCGTCCGTGGGCCGATCGAGGTGCGGCACGCCCGCGTGGTCCGCACGAGCCTCGCGAAGGTCGCCAGCGACCATCTGCCGATCGTGATCGACTTTCACGTCCGCTGACGCTCAGCCCTCCGCGAGGGTCTCCGCCGCCGCGGCGATCGTGCGGTCGATGTCGTCCTCGGTGTGGCAGGTCGAGAAAAACAGCGCCTCGTACTGGCTGCAGGGCAGGTAGACGCCGCGGTCGATCATGCCCCAGAAGAATGCGGCATACCGGCCGGTGTCGCTCTGCGACGCAGTCTTCCAGCCGGTCACTGGCGTCGGCTCGGCGCCGCGCTGAAGGAAGATCGTCATCATGCTGCCGACCCGCGCCACCCAGGCCGTGACTCCGGCGTCGGCGGCGGCCTGGCGGAAGCCGGCCTCGAGCCGGGCGCCGAGTCGGTCGAGCGCGGCGTACGGATTCCGGTCGCGGAGTTCCTCGAGCGTGGCCGTGCCCGCTGCCACGGCCAGCGGGTTGCCCGACAGCGTGCCCGCCTGGAACACCTTCCCTGCCGGCAGCACGTGGTTCATCACGTCGGCGCGTCCGCCATAGGCTCCGAGCGGCAGGCCGCCCCCGACGATCTTGCCGAGGGTGGTGAGGTCGGGCTCGATGCCGAGCAGTGCCTGAGCGCCTCCCAAGGCCAGCCTGAAGCCGGTCATCACCTCGTCACACACCATCAGCGACCCGTGCTGGCGGGTGAGGTCGCGGATTGCGACGAGGAACTCCTGCCGGGGCACGACGAGGCCCATGTTGCCCACGACGGGCTCGAGCAGGACGGCCGCGATCTGGTCGCCCCGCGACCGAAACAGGTCGGCGAGCGGCTCCGCCTCGTTGTATTCGAGCACCAGCGTGTCGCGGGCCGTGCCGGCCGTGACCCCCGGCGAATCCGGCACGCCCAGCGTGGCGGCCGCCGACCCGGCCGACACCAGCAGGCTGTCGGCGTGGCCGTGGTAGTTGCCCGCAAACTTCACGATCAGATCGCGGCCCGTGAAGCCCCGCGCCAGCCGCACCGCGCTCATCGCCGCCTCGGTGCCGGAGCTCACCATCCGCACCTTCTCGATCGACGGTACGGCGGCCACGATCAGCTCCGCCAGCCGGCTCTCGGCCTCCGTCGGGGCCCCGTAGCTCGTGCCGGTGGCGAGGGCCCGCTCGATGGCCGCCATCACCCGCGGATGCCGGTGGCCGAGGATCATCGGTCCCCACGAGCCGATGTAGTCGAGGTAGGTGGTGCCGTCGATGTCGGTGAGGTGCTGGCCCTGCGCTGACGCGAAGAAGATCGGTTCGCCACCGACGCCCCCGAACGCGCGGGCGGGAGAGTTCACGCCGCCGGGGATCAGCGCGCGGGCGCGGGCGAAGGCCTCGTGGCTGCGGCGGCGGCGGGCCGACGTGCGGTCGGACGGGAGCGAGGTCATGGTGCGGGGGGGTCCTCGGGGGCGGGAGACGGTTCCTCGGCGAGCAGGCTGCGGGCTCGGGCCACCGCATCGTCGAGGTGGGGTCGTGTGGCGTAGAGTTCGACGATCCCGGCGAGCAGGTCTCGGCGGCGGTCGAGCAGCCGGTCGCGGTCGGTCGCAGCGTTGGCTTCCGCGGCGGCGCTCGCGAGCTCGGCGGCTTCCGCCAGCGCGGCCTCGATGCGGCGAGCATCCTCCTCGCGATCCTCGCGGGCCCGCGGCTCGAGCTTCGCGATCTGCCGCCGGACGAGATCGAGCCAGAGTGAGGCCCGCTGCTCCACCGGGAGCAAGGCCTCCGCCGCCGGGTCGCCCGGGTCGTCGGCGTGCAGGGCCAGCACCGCCTCGAGCGCCGCGATGCAGGTGGCGGCGCCGGCCGACTCCCGGGCCATGGCCCCGCGGTACTCCCGTTCGAGCGCCGGCAGGTCGGCGTCGTCGGCCCGCCGGCGCCGGCTGCGGCGTTCGAGCGTGTCGAGGTCGAGCGTGTGGGCCAGCTCGCGCACCGCCGCAGCCCGCGGGTCGGCGCCATGCCCCGCCAAAAACGCCTCGATCAGCGGCCGGGCGTCGCGCAGGTCGCCCTCCGCGTCGTTGGCGATCGCCAGGATCCGCCCGTGCAGGTCGTCGGCCGTCGGCGGTCTGAACAGGAGGAATCCGCCGATCCCGAGCGCGGTGGCGATACCGAGGCCCGTCACGACCCTGGCGATCGCGTCCCGCCACCACCGCGACCGCTCCTCCTCCCGCGATGCGCGGTGCAGATCTTCGAGCGTCACGAACCTGCTGACTGCGGGCCGCGGGGCCGTGGTCCCGCCCGGATCCAGGTCGGTCGCCTGGCGGGCCCGTGCGGCCGTG
>CAXNJC010000127.1:0-5064 GCA_964202525.1 Pirellulales bacterium | reverse complement strand
CTCGCCGTGGTCTGCAAGGGCCCGATCGGCTACGTCGCCCCGCTGGCGGTGGTCGGTCCATGGGCCTGGTGCCTGGCCGTCGCGCGGCGGACTGCGCACGACGGTCCGGCGACGCTCGGCCGCATGGCGCGGGCCGCGCTGCCCGCGATCGCCGACGTGCTCGTCGCGCTGCGTCCCTTCGCCCTCACGGCCGGCGCCATCGCCGCCGCAGCTCCCTGGTATCTCGCCGTCACGCTCCGCACCGACGGGGCGTGGACGTCGGGCTTCTTCTTCGTGCACAACGTCGGCCGCTTCCTGGCGCCGATGGAGAAGCACGGCGGCGGAGTCCTGTTCCATCCGCTCACGATGCTCGTCGGGCTCTTCCCCTGGTCGTGCTTCGTGCCATTCGCAGTGGCCGTGGCGGCCTGGCGGACCTGGCGAGGCGACGACGCCGCGGCCCCGCGGCAGGGCACCCTCCTGGCGCTGGTCTGGCTGGGCGTGTGGGTCGGGGCCTTCTCGGCGGCGGCCACGAAGCTCCCCAACTACGTGCTGCCCGCCTACCCGGCCGCGGCCCTGATCGTGGCGAGCATCGCCGTGTCGCTGGCCCGCCGCGCCGCAGCGGTGGAGGCCTGGCCCCATCCCCGCTGGCTGGCGACGGGCGTGGCGTTTCTCGTGTTCGGCGGCGCGGCCACGATGGCGACGGTCATCCTGGCCGCCCGGTACGGCGTGCCGGGCGCGGAGCCCGCGGCGATCGTCGGGCTGGTGCCGCTCGTCGGCGCGGCCGCATGCTGGATGCTCGCCCGGCAGAAGCCGGGGGCGGCGGTCACGGCGCTGTGCGCGACCGGCCTGGTCTACTCGGCGCTGATGGTCGGCCCGGCGCAGCTGCGGATCGCGACGGCCAACACCATTCCCGATTTCGTTCGCGATCTGCGGTCGTCCACCGCGAACGCCCCACGCATCGGCACCTACCAGCTGCCGAGCCCCAACGTCGTGTTCTACGCCGGCGGCCACACCACACAGATCCGCGACGGCGACCTCACAGGCGTCGCGGCGTTCCTCACGTCGTCGCCCGACGCGGTGCTCCTGCTCCCTGAGCAGCAGCTGGAGGCGGTTCGCGGGAGCCTGCCCGCGGGCTGCGCGGTCGTCTCCCGGACTCGGCCCGTGTTCCGCCAGGAGGACGTGGTCGCCGTGGGACGCCCGGCCCGCGTGGGACCGCGAACGGCCGCCACCCCGGAGGTGACCCGATGACCAGCGCGTGGCCGACCGACGAACGGGCTCCCGAGAACAGTCCTGCCCGCCGCCAAGCTCGCGGTGCCCGCGGCCTGCTCACCGTGGTGATCCCCTGCCACAACGAGCAGGAGGTGATCGACTCCACCCACGCGCGGCTCGTCGAGGTGCTGCCGGCGGCGGGCATGGACCTGGAGATCGTCTACATCGACGACGGCAGCCGGGACGGCACGCTGCAGCGGCTCGAGGCGATCGCCGCCCGCGACCCGCGGGTGGTGGTGATCGAGCTCGCCCGCAACTTCGGCCAGCAGGCCGCGATGTCGGCCGGGCTCGCCGCCGCCCGCGGCGATGCGATCGTGATCACCGACGCCGACCTCCAGGATCCGCCCGAAGTGATCCTCGACATGGTGCGGAAGTGGCGCGACGGCGTCGACGTGGCCTATGGCCGGCGGCGGTCGCGGGAGGGTGAGACCCGCTTCAAGCTCGTCACGGCGAGCCTGTTCCATCGCCTGTTCGCCTGGCTGATTCCCTATCCAATGCCGGTCGACACCGGCGACTTCAAGCTCGTGGACCGGGCCGTGGCCGACGCGGTGGTCGCGCTGCCCGAGCGGCGGCGGTACCTCCGCAGCCTGGTCCCGTGGGCGGGCTTCCGGCACGAGCCGGTGTGGTACGACCGCCACGCCCGGGCGGCCGGCGTGACGAAGTACTCGCCGTGGAAGCTCCTCAAGCTCGCCGGCGACGCCCTCGTGCTCTCCTCGGATGCCCCGATCCGCCTCACGTGGGTGGCCACCGCCGCGCTCACCATGGTCGGCCTCGGCGGCGCCGCGGTGGCGGGCGCGGCGGCGTGGCTGGGGATCGACCGGGCCGGCGGACCGTCGCTCGCGGCCGTCACGGCGGTCGTGAGCTTGGTGGCCGCGGTGCAGACAGCCGCCGTCGCGATCGTCGGCGAATACGTGGTGCGGGCCTATCGCGAGGCGCAGGGCCGACCCACGTGGGTGATCCGCCGCACGATCGGACCGGGCCGCGTTGCGACGCACCCCTCCTCGAAGGCGGCGTGACGCCGTCGCGTCACTTCGCGGCGAGCGCGGCCTCCACCGCGGCGACCAGCGCCGGGTCGTCCGGCGCCACGCGGGTCGTGAAGCGGCCCACGACTGCGCCGTCGCGGCCGATCAGGAACTTCTCGAAGTTCCAGCCGATCGCGCCGGGCGGGTCGGCCGACTCGGTCAACGTCTTGTAGAGCGGCGGCATGGCCGCACCCTTGACCGTGATCTTCGCAAACATCGGGAAGGTCACGCCGTACTTCGCCGAGCAGAAGTCGGCGATCTGGGCGTCGGTCCCCGGCTCCTGGCCCATGAAGTCGTTGGCGGGGAAGCCGAGCACCACGAGCCCGCGGTCCTTGTAGGTGTCGTAGAGCTTCTGGAGGCCCGCATACTGCGGTGTGGCGCCGCACCGGCTCGCCACGTTGACCACGAGCACGACCTTGCCGGCGAAGGACGCGAGGTCGACGGGGCTGCCGTCGATCGCAGTCATCGTTCCCGTCAGGGGTGACGCGGCCGCCACGAACCGCGCGGAGGCCAGCTGGCAGCAGAGGATCGCAAGCAACGCCGGGACGATGAACCTCATGGACAATTCTCCAAGGAGAAAACGGGTACCCGAGACAGTGGCATTCAAGGCGCCCGCCCCAGCGGCGTCCAGCGGTCGAAGGTGGCCGCTTGGCCGAGCAGCCGGCCGGCCTCGTCGTCGACATTCCAGACGATCGCCCGCTCGATCATGAACCGCCGACCGGTCTTGGAGATCCGCACGCCGGAATAGTCGTCCACGAACCCCTCGCGGGACGTGCGTTCGAGGAGCCGGGCCCGTTCGTCGCGGTGCACCGGTTCGGCGGTGAGCCGCGACGGCGTGCGGACGAGCGTGTCGGGCCCCATCTCCCAGAGCCGCAGCGCGGCGGCGTTGGCATACGTCAGCAGCGGATCGGGGCCGGTGCCGTGGGCGACCACCACGGCCGGGGCCCGAAACAGCGTCTCGGCGACGACGAGATCCGACCCCGTCGCGACCACCAGTTCGCGGCCGAGACGACGGCGAAACGACTCCATCAGCAGGCGGGCCCGCGCGACCCACTCGGGACTGCTCCAGGGTTCCACGCCGGTCATGGAGGGCACATGCGGGGGGTGGGGAAGCGGGACTCGCAAAGGAGCTCCCCCGCCAAGACTACTCACCAGCGGCGAAACCTGGCGAGTTCAGCGTCCGGCAGGGCCAAAATCGTGGTCCAGGGAGGCTCTTCACCGCGCTTCCGTCGAGGAAATACGCCAGAACTGCGAAATCAATTCGCATTTTCTGCGAAAGCAGGTACCATCCGCGAAGACTCCTCGTGGCCGGGGACATCACGCGGACCGCCGCCCATGGCAGCGCCGGACATTACGTCACAGCAGGCTTCACCGTTTGCCCGCTCGGGCTCCCGATTCGGCGGGCGGGCGGAGAAACGCTGGCCTCGACTCGAAGGCACCTCCGAGGCGGTCCGCCGACTCGAGGACAACATCGCCCGTGTGGCGACCTTCGACTGCTCGGTCTTGATCACGGGCGAGACCGGCTGCGGCAAGGAGGAGGTGGCCCGCGCCATCCACGCGGCCGGGCCCCGGCACGACAAGCCATTCGTGGCGATCAACTGCGGCGGGCTGGTCGCCGATCTTGCCGAGAGCCAACTCTTCGGCCACGAGAAGGGGTCCTTCACGGGTGCCTTCGGCGCCTCGCGGGGCGCCTTCCGAGCGGCCGAGGGCGGGATCATCTTTCTTGACGAAATCGGCGAACTGCCCATCGACCTCCAGCCGAAGCTGCTCCGCGTCCTGCAGCGGTGGGAGGTGACGCCGGTGGGTTCCACCGAGGCTCATCCGATCGACGTGCAGGTGATCGCGGCGACGAATCGTGATCTCGAGGCCGAAGTCACCGGTGGCAGCTTCCGCGAGGATCTGCTCTTCCGCCTCAACACGATCCACCTCACGGTGCCTCCTCTCCGCGCACGTCAAAACGACATCCCCCGATTCGTCGAGCACTTCTCGGCGCATTTCGCCCGCGAGTACGGCCGGCCGCAGTGGATTCCGGAACCGGCCGTGCTGGAGCGGTTCATGCGGCACTCCTGGCCGGGCAACGTCCGCCAGCTCGCCCAAACCGTGCAGCGGATCTACGTGTTCGAGGACCGCGTCGACACCGTGCTCACCGAGGTGTTCGACGCCGCTGCCGCCCCCGCGGCGCGGTCGCTTCCGACTCCGCAGCCAACGGCCCCGGCCGAGCCGGACGTCAGCCCCACTGAGGCGGAGCCCAGGGTGCCCATGTTCAATCTCGACGAACTGCGGCGGCTGGCGGTTCGTCAGGCGCTCGACTTCACGGGCGGCCATCGCGGCCAGGCCGCGGCGCTGCTGGGCGTGTCGCTCAACACGATGACGCGGCTGGTGGCTGAGTCGTGCCCCGAACTGCCCGCCAAGTCGGGCCGCAAGCGGACGCCGCCCCCCGTGCGGCCGAAGTAACTCCCGTCGGCCGCGCTGCCAGCCACGCAGCCACGACGAGCGCCACCGCCAGGCCAAGAAAGGCGAGCGCCCAGGGGCTGCGTTGCACGCGAACCCCCGTCAACCCACGCCGCAGCCGGCGGCTGAACTCGGCCCAGGTCTCCGCCGACGGCCGGGAGCCTGCGGCGATGATGCTCACGGTGCGGGCGACGCCACGCGAGTCGAGGTGCACCGGCAGGCCCCGCGTGGGCAGGGCGGCAGCCTCGCCGGCCCAGCGGGCGGCCGGGTCGATCCGGGCGACCACGTCGGCCAGCAGCGGCCGGAGCTGGTCGAGCCCCACGTTGTAGACGACCAGCCGCGG
>CAXNJC010000126.1:0-5065 GCA_964202525.1 Pirellulales bacterium | reverse complement strand
GGGTCGTCACGAGCGGCACCAGCCGCGCCACGCCGAGTTCGGTGAGCTTCTCCACGAGCCACTTCTGCCGCTCCCCCTTCGGCAGCGCCACCGCGAGCGTCACGAGCGCCCCCCGGGCTGCCGGTTCCACCGCCGCCGCGTTGAGTTCGAGCACCGCCTCGTCCCGGCCGATGCTCGCCACGCGCGCCCGCCACGACGTGCCTCGGCCGTCGAACACGACCACCTCGTCGCCCACGCGGCAGCGCATCACGCGGACGAGATGACGGGCCTCGTCACCCACGAGCCGCCCACGGCCAGCGGTCGGCGGCTCGGCCAAGAAGAACCGTTCGCTCATACGTCAAGGCCCGCCGAACCGCGCCGAACCTGCAAAATCCATGGCGAAGTCTCTCCTGACCCGTAGCCGGGGCACCGCTACACTCCCGCCATGGTACGCGATCGACTCGACGTGGCGGCCTCGGCCTTCGACGGCCGCCTCGAACCCTCCTCGTTCCACCGCTCGCCCTCCCGCGAGGAAGCGCTCGCGCGGCTTGAATGGCTCCTGACCGAGCGGCAGCGGTGCGGGCTGGTCGTGGCGGAGCCCGGCCTCGGCAAGAGCCACCTCGCCGCCGCCGCCGCGCGACGCCTCGGCGGCCTCGGCGCCGAGACGGCCGTGCTCTCCCTCCGCGGCCTCCCCGCCGGGGAATGGCTCGACCTGCTGCTCGCGCGGCTGCCCCTCGACCCGGCCAGCCGGGCCGAGACGACGCGACCGTGGCTCGCCCTCGAGAATCGACTCCGCGAGAACTCTTTGCTCGAGCGGCCCACGGTGCTGATCGTCGACGACCTCGACCTGGCGCCGGCCGACGCGGTCGACGGCGTGGCCCGGCTCGTGGCGGCGGGCGAGCCGCGGTTCGCCACCACCTGCGTAGTGGCCACGACCACGCCCGCCGGACTGGCGGCGATCCCCGACGGCATCCGCCAGCGGTCGGCGGTGCGGATCGACCTGCCGCCCTGGACCGCGGACGACGTGGCGGCGTTCGTCGCCTTCGCGCTGGATCGCGCCGGGGCCGACGCCGACTGCTTCTCCCAGCCCGCGGTCGAGACGCTCGCCCGCTTCGCAGCCGGCGTGCCCCGCGTCGCCACGCGGCTGGCTCGGCTGGCCGCCGTGGCTGCCGCCGGCGAGGGGCTCGAACGGATCGATGCCGGCACCGTGGAGCGCGCCTGGCGGGAGCTGGTGCCCGACCACGAGTTCCAGCCGCCGGCATCCGCCGTGGCGACCGGTGTGCTACGGTGACGCGGCCCCCTCCGCTCCGCCCGCGTTCGAGACTCCGCCATGGTGACGGTCGCTCTGTACGACACGAAGCC
Organism: Pirellulales bacterium; assembly: GCA_964202525.1. Classification (GTDB taxonomy): domain Bacteria; phylum Planctomycetota; class Planctomycetia; order Pirellulales; family UBA1268; genus QWPN01. Next base: position 3,724 of record CAXNJC010000126.1, on the reverse strand, counting down.
CTACGACCGCGAGGGCATGCTGGCCGCGTCGAGCGCCGACGTGACCTGGGTGATTCACGAGTTTCGGCTCTCCTCCGAGACGGCGGCCACGGCCGCCGGCGCGACGGCGGTCTGCGCGTTCGTCAATGACCGGCTCGATGCCGCCTGCCTGACCACGCTCGCCACGCTCGGCGTGCGGCACGTGGCCCTGCGGTGCGCGGGCTTCAACAACGTTGATCTCGCGGCGGCCCGGCGGCTGGGGGTGGCCGTGAGCCGCGTGCCGGCCTACTCGCCGCATGCGGTGGCGGAGCACACGGCGGCGCTGGTGCTGGCCCTCAATCGCCGCATTCACCGGGCCTACAACCGCGTGCGGGAGCTGAACTTCTCGCTGGCCGGGCTCGTCGGTTTCGACCTCCATGGGAAGACCTGCGGCATCGTGGGCACCGGCCGTATCGGCCGCGTCGCCGCCGAGATCTTTCGCGGCTTCGGAATGCGGGTCGTAGCCCACGATCCCGGACCCGATCTGGAGTGGGCCGCCGCCCGCGGCATCGACTACCTCCCCCTCGACGAGCTGCTGCCCGTGTGCGACATCGTGTCGCTTCACCTGCCGCTCACTCCCGCCACCCACCACCTGATCAACGCCGCGACCGTGGCCCGGCTGAAGCCCGGGGCGATGATCGTCAACACCAGCCGCGGCAAGCTCATCGACACCACCGCCGTGATTGCCGCGCTCAAGCGCGGGCACCTGGGGGGGCTGGCGATCGACGTCTACGAGGAAGAGGAAGGGATCTTCTTCGAGGATCTCTCGGGGCAGGTGCTCCAAGACGACGAACTCGCCCGGCTGCTCACGTTTCCCAACGTGCTCGTGACCGCCCATCAGGCCTTTCTCACGAGGGAAGCGCTCGCCGAGATCGCCCGGGTGACCGTGGAGAATCTCCGCCGCATGGGCCGCGGCGAGCCGCTGCTCCCGGGTACCGCCCTCGACGAGCCACGGGGCGGCTGATCGTTCCCGACGGGTCTCCGCGGTCGCCCGCGGGGCCGCCCCGGCGGCCCGAACGGACGTGATGTTGACCGCGAGGCGTTTCGCCTAAACTTGCGGGTCTCGGAACACCAGACACCGCATCTGCGGCGGGAGCCGAACGTTGGGCAAGCAGCAACCAGTCGCCTCCGGTAGGATCGTGGCCCTCTCGCCGGATGACGGCTCGGCGATCGACCTGAAGCGGCCCGCAGTCGCGGCGGCGCTCTCCTGGCTCGTGCCCGGCCTGGGTCAGCTCGTGCAGGGTCGACGGCTCAAGGGGCTCGTGTTCATGGCCACCCTCGTGCCGACGTTCCTGTTCGGCATGTGGCTCGGCGGCGGCCGGGTGGTCTACGCCTCGTGGAAGCCGGGCGAGAAACGCTGGGCCTTCGTCTGCCAGGCGGGTATCGGCGCGGCGGCGATTCCGGCGCTGATCCAGTCGTGGCGGCTCGACGGGCCCTCCCGCCAGCCGGCCTTTTGCAGCACGTTGATGGCGCCCCCCTTGTCCCGCGGACAGCCGGTGTCGCCCGCCTACGCCGACGTGCTCGTGAAGTCCGACCCCGACATCGAGGCCGACGACTTCCGCCCGCTGCCCCCGTGGCGGCAGTTCCGGCCACTGCCCCAGGGCATGCTCGATCGCACGCCCGCCGACCAGCTCGCCATCTGGAACAAACGCCTCGGCCGCTTCTTCGAGATCGGCACCCTCTACACCATGCTCGCCGGGATGCTCAACCTGCTCGTGGTCTACGACGCGTTCTCGGGGCCGATGCATCCCTCGCCCAAGGACGAGAAGGAGACACGATGATCGGCCTCGTCTCGTTCGTGGCCCTCTCCTTCCTCGACCGCGTTCCGGGCCTCGTGTTCGGCCTGCCGCTGGCGGTCGTCGCGGCGATCGTGTTCGCCGCGACGCACCACGAGGATCCCGCCGCGATCCGCCGGGCGGCGTTGGAGTGGATCGGCTGGCTGTTCGGCATCCTCGGCGGCGTGCTGGTCGCCGTGTGGCTCGTCGGCTGGTTCGCCTGACGCAAGCATCGCGTCAGCTGCGGGCGGCGGCGCGGCGGAGCTGACCGCAGGCGGCGTCGATCCGGGCCCCCTTGCGGCGGCGCACCTGCACGTTGACGCCGGCCTCGCGGAGCACGTCGAGGAACCGCTCGCGGGCGGCCTGCGTCGGCTCCTGCCAGGGCATTCCAGCCACGGCGTTGTAGGGAATGATGTTCACCAGCGCCGCGCGGCGGCCCATCAGGTCGGCGAGGGCGGATGCCTGCTCCGGTGAGTCGTTCACGCCGCCCAAGAGCACGTATTCGAACGTCAGCCGCCGGCCCGATGTCTCCCAGTAGCGGTCGGCCGCCTTCATCACGTCGGCCAGCCCGATCGCCTTGTTGACCGGCACGAGCCTGGTGCGGAGCTCGTCGTCGGCCGCATGCAGACTGACAGCGAGGTGGTAGCCGGGGTTCACCGCCGCGAGGCGATCGATGGCGGGCGGTAGGCCGACCGTCGAGATCGTGATCCGCCGCTGCGAGATGCCGAGCCCTTGGGGATCCTGCGCCTCGGCGAGCGCCGGCAGGAGCCGGTCGAGGTTGGCCAGCGGCTCGCCCATGCCCATCACCACGATGTGGCTGAGCCGCTCGTCAGCCGGCAGGAGCGCCGCCAGCCGCAGGAGCTGCTCCACGATCTCGCCCGTGGTGAGGTTGCGCACCACGCCGTCGATGCCGCTGGCACAGAACACGCACCCCATCGCACAGCCCACCTGCGAGCTGATGCAGACGGTGCGCCGGATGCCGTCGCGGAGCAGCACGCATTCGATCCGCTGGCCGTCGGCGAGTTCGAGCAGCAGCTTCTCGGTGCCGTCGTCGGCCCGCTTGTGGACCGCGATGGTCGTCGTCCAGATGCGGAAGTCGGCGTCGAGATCGGCCCGCAGGTCGCGGGACAGGTCGGTCATGTCGGCAAACGACGCCGCCCGCCGGCCATGCAGCCAGCGGTGGATCGCCCGGGCACGCCAGGCCGGCTGGCCCCGCCGCGTGAGCCAATCTGCCAGGCCGCTGGCCGGGTCGAGGATGTGGCCCGGTCCGCCCGACAGGGCCGCGACGGGAATCGGGAGAGCGGATTCGACGGCCATCGGACGGCTGGGAACGGCACTGGCGGGTGCCGGGAACGCGGGGTACATTTCGATTGCTCCCGAATCATATCCCGCCATCCGGCTCCTCGACGGGCCGGCCCCGCCCATGAGCCAGAAGAACTACGACGAGCGGACGCAGTGGGTGTATGACGAGCGGGCGTTTCCCGTCTGGAACGGCTCGTTCGACCGTGACTCCCGGACGGAAATGATCAACGAGGATCTCTGGGCCGGTCGCAGCATCGCGTTGCTGCTTTCGGCGCTGGTGGCGATCGGGCTGGCCCTGGCATTCGGCACGCTCTGGTTCGTCGCCAACTGGCGGTGAGCGGTGCGGATGCCACGGGCGGCGCGGATGCCGGCGGCCTGACGGTTCTGGCCCCGGCCAAGCTCAATCTCTCGCTCGCGGTGCTCGCGCGCCGCCCCGACGGCTTTCACGAGATCGAGAGCCTGATGGTGCCGGTGTCGCTCGCCGACACGCTGCACGTGGGGTCGAGACAGGAGCCGGGCGTGGGGCTCACCGTGGCGTATGCCGGGCCGCTCGCCGGAATCGAGGCCGCCCGAGACGTGCCGACCGACGGCAGGAATCTCGTCGTCCGGGCCGCCATGCTACTCGCGGC
>CAXNJC010000125.1:0-5149 GCA_964202525.1 Pirellulales bacterium | reverse complement strand
CGCCGTGCCAGCCCACGTCGCTCCAGCCGAGGTCGTCGGCCACCACGACCAGGATATTGGGACGCTCCGGCACGGCGTCGGCGGCCTGCGAGATCCACCCGGCGCACGCCACCATCATCATCGCCACCGCCTGCCACGGCATGGTCATCAGCGCACCCTCCACGGCCATCAGCCCCGACGCGACGGCTCCAGACGAGTGTACCGCGGGGCCCGTCGAGGCGGCGGCGTGTGCCGATTCGATGCAACCCCGACGCGACACCGCTACACTCGTCGCGATGCGGCCCCGTTGGGGGTTCGTGCTCGTGGTGCGAGGAGACAGCGATGCCAGTGGTCACGAGAAATGGGCGGCTCTCGACGGCGGCGGTGATGGTCGCCGCGGCGATGTCGGCTGTGCGGGGCGAGGCGCCGGCGGCGAGCCCGCTGGTCGACGAGCTCACGAAGGCATCGGCGGCTTACGCCGAGGCCTTCAACAAGCGGGACTACGCCGCCCTCGCCGACCAGTGGACGGCACGTGCGGAACTCGTCGAGGGGGGCGCGCGGCTGAAGGGTCGCGACACGATCGTCGAGTCGATCACGATGTGGCGGGAGCGGCATCCCGAGGCCTCGCTCGCGATCCACCTTCAGGACGTCGAGCCCGTGGCGGAGCCGATCGCCCGGATCTCGGGTGTGATGCGGTTCACGAAGAAGCCCGGAGCCGCGCCGATCGAGTCGCGGTTCACGGCTCTGCGGGTGAAGGAGGGCTCCACCTGGCGGCTTGCCGAGTCGCGGGTGACGCCCGCGCATGTGGCGGCGCTCGACGACCTCGACTGGATGCTCGGCACCTGGCAGGCCGACGTGCCCGACCGGGCCACGATCCAGATCACCTACGAGGAGGCCCTCGGCGGCTACGCGATCGTGGGCCGCACGAAAATCACGCCCAAGCCCGGCAAGGCCCCGCTCCTGCCCAATGGGATCGAGGCCCTGGAGGTGATCCACGCCGACCGCGATGCCGGACTGATCCGCGCATGGGTGTTCGACTCCACGGGTGCGCGGGCCGACGGCTACTTCGAGTTCGACGGCACGTCGTTCGAGAAGGTGATGGCCGGCACGCCGTCCGACGCCGTCCGCGGCCGCCGGGCGCGGTGGGTGCAGGTCATCGCCCCCGCCGGCGACGGCAAAGTGACCACGCACATGATCGAGCGCACGATCGACGGCGCGGGCCTGCCCGACGCCCAGCCGCTGACCTTCAAGAAGATTCGCTGACGGCCCCACGTCCGGTTCACCTTCTCTCGTCCTCTTTGGAGAATGCCTCGATGACGTTCATGACACGATTCGCCGGACGCTGCGGTGCGGTGCTCGCCACGGCGGCCATGGCGTGCCAGGTCGCGGCGCCCACGATCGCGCTGGCTCATGGCGGCGGTGGTTTCCATGGCGGTGGCGGCGGCGGCTTCCACGGTGGCGGAGGTGGATTTGGTGGCGGTGGCTTCGGTGGCGGTGGTCGGCCCGACTTCGGCGGCGGTGGGTTCGGCGGGGGCCGCGACTTCGGGGGCGGCGACTTCCGGGGGGGCGACGTCCGCGGCGGTGACTTCGGCGGCGACCGCATGGATGGCGGGCGGATTGCCGGTGACCGCTTCGATGATGGGAGCCGCATCGACGGCGGTCGCATCGACGAGGGCGGGAGAATCGACGGCGGCCGACCGCTGGACGGCGGAGGCCGTCTCGATGGCGGTCGTCCGCTCGATGGCGGCGCGGCGCGGGATCTCGGCGCTCGGGATCTGGGCGCAGGCCGGTTTGCCGGCGGGGCTGGGGAACTCTCGCGGGCCGACTTCCAGAGGATCGCCGGCCAGGGCATCGGCCGCGACGGCCTCGCCCGGGGTGGCGTGCGGGCCTACTCGACCGGGGCGCTCTCGGAGCGGGCCGGTACGATCCGCAACAACTTCTACAACGGCGGCTGGTACGGTGGCCGCGGCTGGTATGGCAACCACTTCGGGTGCTGGTGGCCGGGCGGCTGGTGGGGCGGCTGGGGCTGGGGCATGGGCGCCGGGCTGATGGTGGGCCTGGCCTGGGGCGAACTCGCCGGCTGGGGCGGCTATGGCTCGGCACCCGTGGCCTACAACTACGGCACGAACGTCTGCTATCAGGACGACGGCGTTTATGTGCAGGGCGAGCGGGTGGGCACCGCCGAGGAGTACGCCCAGCAGGCGACGACGATCGCCGCCGCGGGCGGCTCCGACGTGCAGATCGCCAAGGACGATCAGTGGCGGCCGCTGGGCGTGTTCGCCCTGGCCCGCTCGGAGGAGACGAGCCCCAGCACGTTCCTGAGCCTGGCGATCGACAAGGCGGGGTTGCTGCGGGGCACCTACTACGACGCCGTCAGCGACTCGACGATGAACGTCACGGGCAAGGTCGACAAGAAGTCGCAGCGGGCGGCCTGGACGATCGGCGACAAGAAGACGCCGGTCTATGAGGCGGGCCTCTCGAACCTCACGCAGCAGCAGACGACGATCCTCGTGCACCGCGACGGCGGCAAGGTGGAGCAGATGCTGCTCGTGCGGGTGGACGACAAGGCGGCCGCCGAGAAGGGGGCGGCGTTCGGCGGCGCGAAGGCTCCGGGTGGACCGCCGGCGGGAGTTCCAGCGGGCTCGGCTCCCGGCGACGACGGCGACTCCGACTCGGATCCGGGCTGATCACCATGGCGATTCGCTCCTTCGCTGCGGCGGCGGGCGCGAGCGGCCTCGCGGCTATCGTGCTCGCGCAGGCCACCGTGGCTCCGCCGCGGGAGTCGGCCGAGGCCGAGACGGTGGAGTCGGGGGACGCCGGCGGGCAGCGGGCGGTGGATTCGCGGCCTGAGCCGACGGCCGCGGCCAGGTTTGCGGCCGGCACCTGGCTCGACCTCACGCACTCGTTCGACGCGGCCACCATCTATTGGCCGACCGAAAAGGGTTTCCAGTTCGAGCCGGGCACCAACGGGCCGAATCCGAAGGGCTACTACTACGCGGCCAACCGGTTTGCGACTGCTGAGCACGGCGGCACGCACCTCGACGCCCCGCGGCACTTCGCCGAGGGTCGGCACACGGCCGACGAGATCGAGCCCGAGCGGCTGGTGGGCGAGGCGGCCGTGATCGACGTGCGGGCGAAGTGCGCCGCCAATCCGGTCTACGAGGTGACGGCCGACGATTTCGTGGCGTGGGAGCGGGAGCACGGCCGGCAGCTGGTCGACGTGATCGTGCTCCTGCGGACGGGCTGGTCGACGCGGTGGGGCGACCGCGCGGCGTATCTCGGTACCGACGCGAAGGGAGCGGAGGCGGTGCCGCTCCTGCGGTTTCCGGGGCTCGCCCCCGACGGGGCGAAGTGGCTGGTGGAGCATCGTCGCGTGAAGGCCGTGGGGATCGACACGGCGAGCATCGACCACGGGCCGTCGTCGCTCTTCGGCTCGCACGTGGCGCTCTGCACGGCCAACACGCCGATCTTCGAGAACCTCGACGGCCTCGAGAAGCTGCCGGAGGAGGGGTGCTTCGTGGTGGCCTTGCCGATGAAGATCGCCGGCGGCAGCGGCGGCCCGCTTAGGGTGCTGGCGCGGCTGCCGGAGGAGTGAGCCTGCCGGAGCGGGTGAGCCACGTCGAGTGCCGCTGCATCCCGACGCGCTTGCCGCTGGTTGATTTCCGTCATGGAGCCGACGGGCTTCGGTGAGGTCGTCACCGCCGTGGCGCGGAGCGGCTCGATCGGTTGCGTCGGGCGCCCCGGTTGGCTTTTTCCAACGCGGAGGGCAGAATCGTGGCCCGGCTACCGGGGCGGGACGAGACGAACGCGTGCTGCGATTCTGAATCCGTTCTCCGCGCCGCCCGCGACCACTCGAGCGAGACAGCATGCCCACCGCGAAGCAGATCGAAGCCGCCTACAAGCTCGCCCGCGAACGCTACGAGTCCCTCGGCGTGAACGCCGACAAGGCCTGCGCGGCTCTCGCGAAGATCCCGGTCTCGCTCCACTGCTGGCAGGGAGACGACGTCGGCGGGTTCGAGAACCAGGGGGGCGCGGTCGGTGGCGGCTTGGCCGTGACCGGCAACTACCCCGGCCGGGCCCGCACGCCCGATGAGCTCCGCAGCGACCTCGACGCCGCGCTGGCCGTGATCCCCGGAAAGCACCGGCTCAACCTCCATGCGTTCTATGGTGAGTTTGGCGGCAAGAAGGTCGACCGCGACCAGATCGACGCCTCGCACTTCGCCAACTGGATCGCCTGGGCGAAGAGCCGCGGGGTGGGGCTCGACTTCAATCCCACGTGCTTCTCGCACCCCAAGGCCGCCGACGGGTTCACCCTCTCGCATGCCGACCGTGGCATCCGCAAGTTCTGGATCGAGCACTGCCGGCGGTCGCGGGAGATCGGGGCCGCCATGGGCAAGGCCCTCGGCACGCCCTGCGTGACCAACGTGTGGGTGCCCGACGGCTTCAAGGACACGCCCGCCGACCGGCTCGCGCCCCGCGAACGGCTCGCCGAGTCGCTCGACGCGGTGTTCGAGAAGCCGCTCTCCCCGAAGCACAACCTCGACGCCGTCGAGCCCAAGCTCTTCGGGATCGGCAGCGAGAGCTGCACGGTGGGCTCGAGCGAGTTCTACCTCGGCTACTGCATCACGCGGAAAAAGCTGCTCTGCCTCGACGCGGGCCATTACCACCCCACCGAGAGCATCTCCGACAAGATCTCGAGCGTGCTCGTGTATCTCCCGGAGATCCTCCTGCACGTGAGCCGCGGCGTCCGCTGGGATTCTGACCACGTGGTCACGCTCACCGACGACCTGCTCGCCATCGCCCGTGAGATCGTGGCCTGCGGGGATCCCGCGCGGGTGCACATCGGCCTCGACTACTTCGACGCCAGCATCAACCGCATCGCCGCCTGGGCGATCGGCACGCGGAACATGCTGCGGGCCCTCCTCGTCGCGCTGCTCGAGCCGCCCGCGATCCGGAAGGCCGAGAAGGAGGGCGACCTCACCGCGCGGCTCGCGCTCCAGGAGGAGGCCAAGGGCCTGCCCTTCGGCGCGGTCTGGGACCATTACTGCCAGAGCAAGGACGTGCCCGTCGGCGAGGCCTGGCTCGACGACGTGCGGACGTACGAAAAGACCGTCACGAGGAAGCGGACATGAGCGACCTGCCGCACGACGTCGAGGAACTGGAGCACGAC
>CAXNJC010000124.1:0-5166 GCA_964202525.1 Pirellulales bacterium | reverse complement strand
GCCTGGGCATCAAGCAGCAGGACGACCCGTTCCTGCCGCAGCGGAACCTCGGCCTGTTCGCCCTCTACGCCGTGGCGTCGAGCGTGTACGGCTGGATCGTGACCGCGTCGATCTTCCTGTTCGTGTGGAACGTCTTCAAACCCTACCGGCTGGAGGTGCTCGGTCAGCTGCTGGCCTTCGGCGCGGTCTGGGGCTTGGTGATCCGGCCGCTGCAGGGGATGATCAAGTTCTTCAAGGTGCCCGGGAGACGCGACGAGGTGAAACCGGTCAACGTGGCGGTGACGGCGGCGGTGGCCGCGGTGGTGATTGGGTGCATCGCCCTGATCCCGCTTCCCCAGCGGGTGTGGTGCCCCGTCGAGCTCCGGCCCCGGGGCGAGGAGACGGTTTACGTGAGCGTGCCCGGCAGGCTCACCGAACTGCTGGTCAGGCCCAACGCGGTCGTCCACAAGGGCGACGAACTCGCCCGGCTCGTGAACGTGGACCTCGACCTCGAGATCGCCGACCTCGAGGGCAAGGAGCGGCAGTACGAGAGCCGGCTGAAGAGCCTCGAGCGGGAACGCTTCTCCGATTCCGCGGCGGGCCTCGAGATCGGCACCGTCGAGGAGTCGCTGGCGGGGGTCCGCGAGCAGCTGGCCCGGAAGCGGCAGGACCGCGGTGAGCTCGTGCTCGTGGCGCCGCGCGACGGCGTGGTGCTGCCGCCGGCGAGCGTCAAGCCGCAGGACGGCCGCACCGGCATGCTGCCCGCGTGGAGCGGTCATGTGCTCGACCGGAGCAACCTCGGGGCCACGCTGCAGGAAGGCACGGTGCTCTGTCTCGTGGGCGATCCAGAGCGGTTCGAGGCGGTGATGGTGGTCGACCAGAGTGAGGTGGAGTTCGTGGCGGAGGGTCAGCCGGTCGATCTCAAGCTCGACTCCTTTTCCTGGCAGACCTTCCGCGGCACGGTGGACCAGCTCGCCGAGAGCCACATCGAGGCCGGTTCGGAGCGGCTGTCGGTGAAGGCCGGCGGGCAGGTGCCGACCGAGACCGACCCGTCGGGCCGCGAGATCCCGATCTCCACCAGCTACGAGGCCCTGATGACGCTCGACGATCCCGATGCCGTGTTCACGCCGGGGATGCGGGGCACGGCCCGGATCCAGGTGGGCAGTCGCACGCTGGGCCAGTGGCTGCTGCGGCTGCTCTGGCAGACGTTCAACTTCCGGATGTGATCCGGATGCCCACGCTCGACCGGATCACGATCTATCCCGTGAAGAGCCTCGACGGGCTCGACGTGGCCGAGGCCCGCGTGACGGCGGCAGGTGGGCTCGAGCACGACCGCCGCTGGCAGCTCGTCGACATGGAAGGCCGGGTGGTGAACGCGAAGCGGACGCCGCTGTGCCACGCCCTTCGGGCCGAGTTTGACCTGGGCGGCGTCGCGGGCCTGCCGGCGGCCGCCGGTCACACGATCCACCTGGCGATCGATCCGACGGCGGTCGCCGCCCGGGCGATCCCCGGCATCGAGCGGCTGGCGGGGCTCGCGGCTGAGTCGTTTCCGCTGGTGCCGGGCCCCGAGGGCCCGTGTGGCTGGCTCTCGGAGGCGTTGGGGGTCGGCGTGCTGCTGCTCGAGCGGGCCGAGGGCGGGTTTCCGGACGACCGCGACGCCGCGGGGCCTACGGTGATCTCCACGGCGTCGCTGGAGGAAGTCGCCCGCTGGTTTCGGATCGGCGTGGCCGAGTGCCGGCGGCGGTTTCGGGCGAACCTGGAGGTCGGCGGCTGCGACGCCTTCTGGGAGGATTCCCTCGCCAGCCCGGCCCGGCCCGACCTGCAGCCGCTGGCGACGGAACTCGACCCCGATCTGCCGGCCGATCCCTACGCCGACCTGCCGCCGCCGGAGCCCCGGGCGTTTTCGATCGGTGACGCCCGGTTCCAGGCGGTGAACGTGTGCCGGCGGTGCGTGGTGCCGACGCGCGACAGCCGCACCGGGGCCGTCACGGAGCAGTTTCGCGAGGTCTTCGAGGCCTGGCGGGGCCGCACGCTGCCGGCTGACGTGGACGCCGCGGCCTGGAGCCATCGCTACCGGCTGGCGGTGAACACGGTGCGTGTCCGGGCAGCGGATATCTCGGTGGGTAAAGCCGTGAGTCCCTGCGACTGAGCGAACTCCGTCGGTCGTCAGGTTCGCGGCATCGCGGCAAACGCACGCTGGCGGGCGGGTTGGAAGGCGGCGTTCTGCAACTCGGCTGCATAGGCGACGAATCCCGCGGCCGCGATATCCGCCTGCAGTGCCAGTCGCTTCGATGTCGCTGGCAGGGAGGCCAGCTGGCGGGCTCGCTGGGCCCCGGCCGTCACGGCCGGCAGCACGTAAGGATCGGCCTTCGTGTAGTCGACGGTGTAGCCCAAGTCCTGAAGGCTGCCCACCGTCATCCGGCTGATCGGCATGGCGACGCCGGCGTCCTCCGCGAAGCCGGTCATCAGTTCCGTCGTAAACACGGACTCCCGCCAGTGTCCGAGCGCCGTCCCGGGGCCACCCGTGTTTTCCACGGGCACGCCCGTCACGGTCTGATTGCCGGCAAGCTGTCTGTACTCGCGGAGAGCGTTGGCTCCGACATAGATCGGGTTGTTGGTGACGATGTTCTGCAGCAGCTCCCTCGACTGCCAGAGCGTGCCGATGCCGATCACGTGCGCCATCTCGTGCAGGATCACGCCCTCGAAGGTCCCGTCGGCCTCCATCATGGCGAGGTCCGCGGAGTCGAACCTCATCGAACCGGTGTAAGGAAGCCTGCTGCCGCTCGTGCGGAGCGCGTCCGGGCCCGCCTCGCCCAGGGTCCCGGAGGGGCCGTCGATGAAGGGGGCGGTGGCGACGATCTCCAGGTCGTCGATCACGCGGCCGTTCAAGGTCACGTCGGGAAGGTCGCCGATGATGATCTGCGACCAGCGAGACGCCGCCCTCTGGAACACGAGCTTCTGGGACGACGTCAGCGTCGAGTCTGGGAAGCGGACGACGATGGTGAACGGCGTGTCGTCGTTGAGGATGGTGCCCGTGGCGGTGGCCCGGGCGAGCGTCGCGTTGGTGGGGGCCGACAGCGTCACCGTAAAGGTCTCGTCGGGCTCCTGCCGGGTGTCGCCGTTGACGAGAATCGTGACCTGCGCCGATCTCGCGCCGGCAGGGATTTCGACCCGGCCCGTGGAGACGCCCTCGTAGTCACGGTCGGCGGTGGTGGCGGTGCCGTTGCGGGTGGCGTAGGTGGCCGTGACCGGCACGCCGTAGGCTGCCGACAGGGTCACGGTGAACGACATCGCCTTTTGTCCGGTCTCCCCCTCGAGGACCGCCGCGTCGGCGATGGCGAGGGTCGGCGGTGCAGCTGGGCCAGTGCCCTCGATCGTCACGCCGAACGGGGCGATCGGCGGAAAGCCGGGCGTAGCCGATGTCACGTCGAGAAAGAAGAACTCATCGGTCTCGACCTGGGCGTCGCCGAGGGTCTGGATTCGGAACGACTTGCTCGACTCACCGGCCTTGAAGACCAGCGGCAGCTTCGTGAGGGGACGGTAGTCTTCGCCCTGCATCGCGAGGCCGGAGCGGGTGTTGACGTACAGTGTTTCGCTCTTCGTGGCGGGTGAGGAAAGCCTGAGGTTGTAGTCGAAGAAGCTCCCCTCACGAACCCTCGCGGGCCCCGACAAAGCAGCGGTATAACTGTCGTCGTCAATGATTGTCACGCCAGCACTGCTATTCGGTGTGAGCGACGCGCCACGAGGCTTGGAGAGGGTCAGAGACATTGTCTCGGTTCCCTCGCGAAGCTGATCGTTGATGATGCGTACGGAGATTGTTTGCGCCGTCTGGCCCGGGGAGAAGGTGATCCGGCCGGTGGGGGTCGAGAGCAGTGAGGTGCCGCTCGCTAGCCTATAGTCGCGGCCGGTGGTAGCAGTCCCCTGGAGGATGTAATCCACCGAGACGGGCCTCGCCAGCCGCTCCGAGAGCTGCACTGTGAGAGTGGCGGTGCCGCCGGCCTCGCTGATTTCGCGGCTCCCGATTATGCCGATCGTCGCCGGGCAGTCGCGGCGTTCGAGTTGTTCGGCTGACGCAACCATCAGACGGCGGGCTGTCGGTCGGTGGCGCGGATGACGGGACATCACGATGCGGCTCCCACATTCCTGGACATCGGGCCCCGCCAGACCCTCCGGCGGCGTTCGCTCCCAAACCCAGTATGAATCGGAGAGAATCTGCCGAAGAGGCTACCGGGAGCCTGAGTCCCCCGCAATTTCTCGGGAGTCGGATGCCGCCGAACGGCTGGAGGATGCGGTCGTGCCGGTTGTGCCGGAGACCTGCGGCCGTGTCGGGTCAGGGCGTGGGCACGGTGACGATCACCGGCCCCGCGGTGGTGTTGGTGACGTCGCCGGCGACCGTGCCGGGCGTGCCGCTGACCGTGAAGGCGTCCTTGATATCGAACGATCCTTGGGAGGCGCCCTGGAGGACAATCGCCTGATTCGAGCCGGCGGCGACCGCAGACTCGAGCGACGCCAGCTCGATTCTCAGGAAGGCATCGTCGTTGCTGGCGAAAGCCGGCCGGAGTGTCGAGGCCGACGAAAGCCCGCTGGTCGGCCCGATCGTGAGGCCCGAGTTGGCGTCGTTGCTCTCCGTGACGAACGCCTCCTCGACCGCCCCCACGACCGAGAGGTCGAGGAACGTGATCTGGCTGTTGACGTTTGCCTGCACGGCGACACCCCGTTGGGACGGGGTGCTGATCTGCACGCGGCCGATGTTGACGGCCGTGTCGGTGTTGAGCGACACGTTGATCGGGGCAGCCGCCAGGGAATCCTCGTCGAAGATGCCGTAGTCCTGGAGCTGGACGATCGGGTTACTCGCGTAGGGTGTGTCGAGCGTGTCGAGCTGCTGGTTGATGTTGACCGTGCCGCCGGTCGCATTCTGCACGAGTACGCTCTCCAGCGGAGAGCCGTTCTGGAAGATTCCACCCTGAAAGTTGACGTCGGCGGCGCCGCCGTCGACCCAGAAGCCACGGCCCGCGTTGCGCACCTGCATGTTGTAGAAGTTGACGGTCGCTCCTCCGGGGACGTTCGTCAGCTGGATGCCGACCTGGCCCGGGCCATTGGTGCCGGTGACGATCACGTCGTTCACGTTGGCCACGCCCGTCAGAGAGGGGCCGGCGGCGATGGCGACCGGCGCGTCTGCCACCTGCA
>CAXNJC010000123.1:0-5167 GCA_964202525.1 Pirellulales bacterium | reverse complement strand
GGGCCCCGACGGGCGGCGGTCGTCGCCCGCGACGGCCTCGATCGCGAGCCGGGGCATGCCGCGGCGGTTCGCGAGCACGTCGTGGAGCAGCGCCGGGTCGCCGTGCACCCGCAGCCGGCCGCCGCGGTGGGCCGCCGCCTCCGCCCACGCGAGGCACACGACCTCCGGGCCGATGCCGGCGGGATCCCCGCACGTGATCGCGATCAGCGGGGCTGCGGCGGGTCGACCGGGGATCGTCATTCGGCTGCGGCCATGGCGTGGAGAAGGTGTGCAGCCTATAACGCCCGGGGTCGCGACGCACGCCGGTTCGCCGCCGGGCGGACGACGCGCGACGCCCCTACCACCGGAGACGCACGGATTCCATGGAGCGGGTGTTCACGAGGGCGGCCCTGTTCGCGATCGTGCTGCTGGTGGTCACCGCGGGTATCGGCCTGTGGCTCGGGGACCTGCACGGCGTGACCGATCGCGGCGTGCTCCGCTGGGCCACGGTTCATCGGCTTTCCGGCGTGCTGGCGGCGCTGGCCGTGGTCCTCGTGAACAGCCTCACGGTGACCTACTTCATCGGCACAGGACGCTGGTGCCGCGAGGTGGTGGAGGTGTATGGCCTCGACCAGGCATTCATCCGCCGCAGCACAGCGCTGAAGCGGTCGGCATTTCCGCTGGCCCTCGCCGGCATGCTCGCCGTGGTGGCGATCGTGGCCCTCGGCGGTGCCGCCGACCCCGCAGCCGGACGCAAGGGCAGCGAACACTGGGTCACCCCGCACCTCGTGGGCGGCCTCGGGCTGGCGGCGGTGATCGCGTGGTGCTTCCAGGCCCAGCTGCCTGCGATCCGCGGCCAGCAGGTGCTGATCGGCGACGTGATGGACGAGGTCCGCAGGGAACGTCTGGCCCGCGGCCTCGACGTCGCCCCGCAGGCGTGACCGTCAGGGCGTGGACGGCGCCGCCGGCGCGTGCCCGTGGGCGGCATGGCCATGCGTGGACCGCTCGAGCATCGTCATGGCCCAGGCGATCGCCAGTCCCATCGCCAGCGCCGTCGTGAGCAGCACGCGGTCGTGGCTGTGGAACTGCACCTCGGGCAGCAGGTCGGCCGCGGCGATGCAGATGAAGGCTCCTGCGGCGAGCGCCAGCGCAACGCCGAGCACGGCGTCTTCGCGCCCCTGGGCGAAGGGCAGGCTGATGAGGAAGGCGGTCGCGCCGATCGGGACGACCGCCGCGTAGGCCGCGTTCACGAGGGTCCGCCAGCGCGGTGGCACGCCCGACTCGACCATCAGCGTGGCGATGATCCCGGCATCGAGCGGTTTGTGGAGAAGGATCGCCAGGAACGTGGCAAAACCCGCGAACAGCCCCGCGCCGTGGAGGGCGTCGGCACGCACGCTCGCGGCGAGGGCTGCGCCATCGGCGAGACTGTGGAGCGTGAGGCCCGCAAGGGCGCCGCACCACGCCCAGCGGCCTCGCGACGTCCCGTGGTGGTGATGGTGATGCTGGTGCTGGGCGGTGGCCGTGCGACCATCCGCCCCGTGATCGTGCCCGCAGCCCTCGTCGACGGCATGGTGGGCGTGGGCATGGAAGGCCCGCTCGAGCAGAAACATCAGAAAGAATCCGCCGAGTGCCCAGCCCGCGGCGGCCTCGACATCGCCGCCGAGCTCCAGAGAGGCATGAGGCAGGAGGTGCAGCATCCCCACGCCGAGCAGCACGCCGCCCGTGAGCGACAGCAGCACCTGCCGCGGGCGGTGGCCGAGCGACACGAGGGCCACCGACGCGCCGCCCGCGAACGCCGCCGCCGCGATCAGAGCCAGCCCCACGCCGAGGGCCACGGCCGACGTCACGCTCGGCAGGACGGCGGTGGTGGAGGCGGGCATGGCGGGGGGATTCCGAGTCCGGGGGCGAACCATGATCCCGCCGCCGGATACGGGAAACAAGTGGCGATGCCTACCGCCGGAACTGGTACTGCTGCGGCTGCTGGACCTGCTGCGGGTAGGGCTGCGGATACGACTGCTGGTAGCGGGCGGCGTGCTCCATGTGCTGCCGAATGTGCGCCATCCGCTCCCCCCAGTGCGCGTCGCCGGCGGCGATCGCGCCGAGCACCAGCACGAGCCCGTAGGCCACGAGCGTCGGCCAGAGCTCCGGCCCGGCGAACTTCAGCGCCGTGCCGAACGACTTCTTGACCTTGGGACCGAACAGGCCTTGGCGCACGGCCCAGATCTCGTCGAGCACCAGGTGCGACAGGAATCCGAGCACCACGGCCCCCGCGACGAAGTAGCGGTGAAGGGGCTCAGAGGAGGCGAAGGCGAGGAACGTCACCTGGCCGGCGACGGCGG
Source organism: Pirellulales bacterium (assembly GCA_964202525.1). Taxonomy (GTDB): domain Bacteria; phylum Planctomycetota; class Planctomycetia; order Pirellulales; family UBA1268; genus QWPN01. Next base: position 2,849 of record CAXNJC010000123.1, on the reverse strand, counting down.
CGGCGGGCACGCTGTGCAGCATCCCGCGGTGCTTGGCGAAGTTCTCGATCAGCCACGCGAGGCCGTACCGGACGGCGACGTAGATCGCCGCGGACGCCAAAATGATGCCCTCGATCGGCAGTCCCCACTGCTGGAACCGCTGGATCATCAGCATCGGCACGAGGGCCGCGGCGAACGCCGCGCTCTCGCGGAGAGGAACCCCCTCGCCGCTATCGAGATCGGGCAGCATGCCCGACGCGGCGGACAACCCCGCACCCAGCGCGGCCGGGGCCGGCGGCATCCCCCCGAGATACCACGCCGCCGCGCCGTATCCCGCGCCCAGGATGGACGAAGCGGTGATGTGGGCCTGAAACCCGGGCACGAGGCGATTCCCTTCCAGAACGGGCGGCCTGCGCGAGGGGCGTCCCCTTCGCACCAGCCGAGCCTGCCGCCGCCGAAATCCATTTCGGGACGGGTGGACTCTCGCTTGCTATCGGCCACCCCATCCCAAACCGACAGCCGGCTTCGAGCCGCATCCCCTGCACCGCCAAAACATTACGTCCGTCACGGTCGCCCACCGCTGCGGCACCCATCCGATCCGTCATTCTGGGCAACACAGGAACAATGAACCGACTGCGGGGGCCAGGATGTCCGGAATGCGAAACAAGGAACGTCTGGGGGACATGGGGCGGCTGGGGAAGATTTCTCGTCTCGGGCGATGCCGACCCGAGCGCGGTGCACGGGAGGCCTCGCTCTCGCGTTCCGCGATTTGGGCTTCGTGGTCGACGCCCCTGCCCCCTAGACTCCCGCCCCCGTCCTGCCCGCTTCTCTCGGAGATCGACGTCCGTGGCGATCGAAGGCTATGACCTCGTGATGCTCGGCATTCTGGCGGCGGCCGCAGCGCTCGGCTATTTCAAGGGCATCGTCTGGCAGATCGCGTGGATCGCCGGCATTGCCGCCAGCAGCTTCCTGGCCCTGCGGTTCAGCGGCCAGCTGGCGCCGTTCGTGGGCCAGCAAGCCCCCTGGAATCGCCTGATCGCGATGCTGGCCATCTACGTGGGCACGTCGCTCGCCGTGTGGCTCATCTTCCGGGTGATCTCCGGGGCGATCAACGCGATCCACCTCTCCGCCTTCGATCACCAGCTCGGGCTGCTGCTCGGGCTCGCGAAGGGCGGGCTCATGTGCATCGTGGTGACCTTCTTCGCAGTCACGCTCGCCCCCGCCTACCGGGACCAGATCGTGGCCAGCCGCAGCGGCAAGCTGGTGGCCGAGATCATCATGCGGGCCGACGAGGTCCTTCCGCCGAACATCGCCGAGCCGGTGCAGCCGTTCGTCAAGCAGTTCGAGGATCAGTTCCAGCTCCAGCGGCCGGCGGCCGGCGGCATGGGGGCCGCGGGGCTCGTCCAGCAGCAGCCCTCGGCGCTGAAGGCCATCTGGGACGGCGTGACGGCGGCCAACGCGTGGACCAACTCCGGTGCCGTGCCTGCGTCGGGGGTGACGCAGGGGCAGGGGGGCCACGCATCGCCGGCCGGCTTCAACGCTCCCGGCGCGTTTGGGATACCGCCCCAGGGGCCGCCGTCACAACCGGCACGTCCGGCGACGAGCGGGTTTCCGAACCGGCCGCCGTTTCCGCAGCCGGCGCAACCTCCAGGCCAGTTTCCGATCGGCGCGCAGACGCCGCTGCCGATCCGCTGACCATGCCGGCACGAGTCGGCCCACCACGCGACGGTCGCCGCACCACCGCGGGCACCGAGCTCGCCCCGACACCATCCCAGGCGGCCGCCTGTCGCGACCATCAGTCGCGACAGGCTCGGCTCCGGGCGGCAGGGAGGAGCAACGGGAAAAAAGGCCTGAAAACAAGGCCAAACCGCTAGTCCGAACCGGACATAAGAGACATTATCGGACGTTGGGGAGAGGGGCGGAATCGGCCTGCGGCGGGCTTTGCCGCCTGCCCTCCGCTCCACCGCCCCCGTTGTCCCGTCGATCGAGTTCCCAGCTCATGACGAGTCAGCCTTCACACCCGGCACAACGCTTCGCCGCGCCGTCGCACATCCGGCGAGGCGCTCCGCTCAAGAACCTCATGAGCCCGGCGCTCGTGAGCCTGATCGGGCAGTCGCTGGCGGGGGTTGTCCCCGGATTCGACGAGCGTCGCTTTCGACGCGAGGCCTCTCGAGACCTCGCCGGACTGGAACTCAGGGAGCGTGCCGCCAGCATCGCGCGGGCGATGGCCGAGCAGATGCCGGCGTCCTTTGATGAACTCGCGCCGCTGCTGATCGAGTCGCTCGGGCCGCCGCTTGAACGGACCGAGGGCAACGGACTGGCTCCATTCTTCTATCTCCCGCACACGGAACTGATCGCCGTTCATGGGGCGTCCAGCTTCGAGAGCGGCATGGCCGCCAACTACGAGGTCACGAAGCGGTTCACGGCCGAGTTCAGCATCAGGCCGTTCCTCGTCCGGCACCGCTCGAAGTGCCTGCGGGTGCTGAGCCGCTGGGCCCGGGACGACGATCCCCATGTCCGCCGGCTCGTGAGCGAGGGCACGCGGCCAAGGCTGCCCTGGGCAAAGCGGCTGGCCAGCTTCCAGGCGGATCCGCACCTGGCGTTGCCGCTGCTCGAAATCCTCAAGGACGACGGCGAACGGTATGTGCGGCGGTCAGTCGCCAACCACCTCGGCGACATCGCCAAGGATCACCTGGGGCTGGCGCTCGAGGTCTGCCAGCGCTGGCTGCGAGAGGTGCAGGAATCCGGCGGCACGAGTGCGGCGGCGAATCGTCGTTGGATGGTGCGACACGCCTTGAGGCATCCCGCAACGATGGGAAACGAGCGGGCGATCACCATTCGGACACGGGCCTCTGCGGCCGGATCGCACG
>CAXNJC010000122.1:0-5185 GCA_964202525.1 Pirellulales bacterium | reverse complement strand
GCATCGATCTCAACGCGACCGCGCGGCAGCTGTCGGCGGCGGGTGCCCAGCAGGAGACCGCGATCGCCTCCCTCGGCGCGAGCACGAGCGAGGCCGCCGTGGCCAGCCGCCAGATCGCGGTCACAGGCCGCGAGCTGCTCGACACCATGGCCAGTGTGGCCGACGTGGCCTCCGATACGGCTCGCGTGGCCGACGCCGGCCGGGAGAGCCTCGCCGAGGTCGGCACCTCGATGACCAACCTCGAGGGCTCCACCGCGAGCATCGCCGGCCGGCTGGCGACGATCCGCCAGCGGGCGGAGGACATCAACATGGTGATCACCACGATCACCAAGGTGGCCGACCAGACCAACCTGCTCTCGATCAACGCGGCGATCGAGGCTGAGAAGGCCGGGGAGTATGGCCAGGGCTTCATCGTGGTGGCCCGTGAAATCCGGCGGCTCGCCGACCAAACGGCCGTGGCCACGCTCGACATCGAGCGGCTCGTGGAGCAGATGCAGGGGGCGGTGAACGCGGGCGTGGAGGAGATGGCGACCTTCGCGGAGGAGGTACGGATCGGGGTGGAGCGGGTGACCGGAATCAGCGGGCAGTTCGCCGACGTGATCGACAAGGTGCACGGCCTCTCCGGACGGTTCGAGACCGTCAAGGAGGGCATGCAGGCCCAGGCTGCCGGCGCCCAGCAGATCACCGACGCCCTGGTCACGCTCGCGGACGGTTCGCGGACCGCCGCGGAGGCCCTCCGCGAGTTCAAGGACGCCTCCCAGCACATGGTGCGGGCGGTGGAGGGCATGACCGACACGGTCAGCCGCTTCCGGCTCGACGACTGAGCGACCCGGCGACCCCGGTGGTCTGGGCAAGGCCGCGAGCGGCTGCCGGTCCCGGGCCATCTACGGGAAATGCTCATGGATCGGGTCGCGGTAGGTCGATCACTCCTGACGATCATGCCGGTTTTCCGGCGCGGGGACCGCCCCGCCCGGACGATCGGCCCTCGACAGGAAAGCGACTCCGATGGTCAGAGACGCGGGAACTGCATCCGGAACGCGGGCCGTGAGCCGCCGGCGGCGTAATCACGGCCGTGCCGCCATCTGGAGAGCCTTCCGCGATCGCTTGCTGGCCACGGCCCTGGCGGGCACGTTCCTCGCGGGACCCGACATGGCCCGAGGCCAGATGGGGCAGACGGCGATGGCACCGGCCGGGGGCGTCGCCAACCGGGCGGTGCAGGGATTCAAGGAGCTCAACGAGAACGGTCCGGGGATGCTGTATTACGGCATCAACGCGGCCGACCGCGGCCTCGGCTATCGCGGCAGCTACATGACCCTCGGGGCCTTCGTGCCCGGCTTCGAGGACGACCTCGGCGGCTTCTGGGCCGCCGACCTGCGCAGCCACCTCTCGGTTTACGGCGGGTTCTTCTCCAACGTGGGCGCGGTCCGCAAGCAGTTCCTCGGCGGGTCGCTCCTGGGCATCGGCGTCTACTGGGACTATGACGGCGACCTCGACCAGTACTCAGACGTCGTCATTCCCTACACCGACACCGTCTTCTCGGGCGGCCAGGTCTACAACCAGGTGGGCATCTCGGGCGAGTGGCTCACCGACTTCGGCAATCTGCGGTCCAACGGCTACATCCCCGTCGGCACGACAGCGGACTACGTGGGCCCCTTCGTCGACAACGTCGTGCTCTGCCAGAACGGCGTGAATGCAGGCCTCGCCGGCACCGACCTCGAGGTGGGCGTGTACGTGCCGGGCCTCAACGACTGGGCGGGCATGATCAGCGTGGGCGGCTATGCCTATGGCAACGCCCGCTACGACTTTGCGAACGGCCAGGATGTCGTGCCGTGGTTCGGTGGCGTGTACACCCGCCTCGACATGACGTTCATCGAGAACTGGGACTTCTCGCTCCAGTACAACAACGACAGCTACTTCGACTCCACCGGGTTCGCGCGGCTCACCTACCGCATGGGCGGGAGCCGCCGCCGCAACGTGCCCGACCAGATGGAGCAGCCGATGATGCGCAACGAGCACGTCGTGCGAGCCCACCAGACGCCAGTCGTGGCGATGAATCCCGAGACAGGCACACCGTGGCGGGTGTTCCACGTCGATAACTCCGGATCCGGCACCGGCAACGGCACGGCCGAGTCACCCTACACGTCGCTCACCTCGGCCCAGGGGGCCGCCACGAACCCCTACGACATCGTCTACGTGCACCGCGGCACGAGCGGTTCGTCGCCATACGTCACGGCCGCATCCGGCTACTTCTTCAACGCCGAGAACCAGTACCTCGTCGGCGAGGGCAGCACGCTCACCATCCCCACCGTCTCGTGCGCCGGCCGCCAGTTCTTCGTCGGTGACGGCAGTTCGGCCTATCCGATCATCACCAATCCGATCGGGCCGGCGATCGTGGTCAATCAGCCGGGCACGCGCGTCAGCCACTTCGAGATTCGTGGCTCGCAGGTCGGCATCACCGACGGCCTGGGCTTCTCCAGCGGGGTGGCCAACATTGCCGACGTGCTGATCGTGGGCACCGGCCCCGGCCAACGGGGCGTGGAGATCGCCAAATCGACGGGCACGTTTGCCTTCGACCGCCTGCAGCTCCAAGACCTGACGAACGACGGCTTCGTGCTCTCGGCCGACGGGGGCAGCGTCTCGGTGAAGAACTCGACCTTCACCAATATCCAGGACCGGGCGTTCATCGCGTCGGGCGACGACTCGAGGGGCGTGATCACGGCGAGCACGTTCCAGAGCATCGATGGAACAGCCGTGGACGCGGCGGGGAATGGCGCACGAATCGTGCTGGCCAGTTCCACCGTCGCCGACACCATCGGCGTGGCCGTGCAGGCGTCGGGCAACGCCTCCGCCGTGCAGATCACAGACACGGTGATCATCACCACGGGCTCGACGGCGGTTGATACCGCGCTGGTGGTGTCGGGCACCGGCGCCGTGATCGGAGCCACACGGCTGACGATCGAGACCACCGGCAGCGACGCTGCCGTCGTGTCGGGCCAGGGAGCGATCCTTTCGCTCGTCGACTCGACCATCGACGAGGCCGGCGGGAACGGCGTGTTCATCTCCGGGTCCGGCGCTCGGCTCTCCATGACGGGCTCATCCACGATCAGCAACGCGGAGTTCGATGGCATCCGCTCCGTTGGCGGAGACGTGAAGCTGCTCGTCCAGGACTCGACGATCCAGGGTGCCGGGGGCGATGGGATCTCGATTTTCGGCACGGTGGCGTCAACCGAGACGCAGGCCACGATCCTTCGATCCACCATTCGGCAGTCAGGAAACACCGGCATCTACGCCGAGAATGTCAATGGTGCCAACGAGGTCGTGCAGGTGTTTGGTTCCACGATCAACGGCGCCGTGTTCGCTGGCATCTGGGCCGAGGACGCCAACGTTGACGTTGGCAGCGACCCGACGACCCGCAACGGCCGAGTGTCGTCGATCGTCAACACCGGTGTCTTCGGCCTGACCGTGGAGGGCGACTCCAGCGTGCGGATCGTCAACGCCTCGATCTCCGCGGTGGACGTAGGCATCGATGCCACGAACTTCGCCGGGTTTACCAATCTGATCGCGACCAACAACGACATCTCGGTCAACGGCGACGGCGAGGGCATCACGATCAGCGGCGACGCGGACCCACCACAAGGGCTCGTCGTGGCCCAACTGCTCTCCAACGACATCGTCACGCAGGGAGCCACGGGCATCAGCCTGACAACGGTGAATCCGCCGGCCGCCCCCGCGGCAAACCCGAAGGTCATCGGGATCGCCGACGCCGCCAGCGCGACCGACCTCAGCAACCGCAACTTCGGGACCGGGGTGGTGGAGACGCCGGTGCCGAACCTGGGAGCGGACCCGCCGCAGCCGAGCCTGATCCAGTGGGGCGCCACGCCCACGCCGCCGCCGACGCCCCCGATTCTCAGGGCGCCGTGACCGCCGCCAGCCGACCCTCGGAAGCAACCCCGATCATGCGATTCATACGCACAGCGACGATTCTGGCGGCCGCCGCGGCCCTGCTCCTGCCGGCGCGGCGGGGCGACGCCCAACTCGGCCAGACGGCCATGGCGCCCGCGACCGGCATCGCCAATCGGGCCGCTGCCGGCTTCACGAACCTGAGCCAGAACGGGCCCGGCTGGCTCTACTACGGCATCAACGCCGCCGACCGCGGACTCGGCTACAACGGCAGCTACATGACGCTCGGGGGCTTCATCCCGACGGGCGAGGATGATCTCGGCGGCCTGTGGGCCGCCGACCTCCGCGGTCACCTGTCGGTCAACGGCGGGTTCTTCTCGAATGTGGGCGCCGTCCGGAAGCAGTTCCTGGGCGGCACGTTGCTCGGCATCGGCGTCTATTGGGACTACGACGGCGACCAGAATCAGTACCCGACGGAAGGCGTGCTCGGCGCCGAGTGGGGGCAGTTTGGCCACTCCTACAATCAGGTGGGCGTCAGCGGCGAGTGGCTCACCGACTTCGGCAACCTCCGCTCCAACGGCTACATCCCCGTCGGCACCACGGCCTACACGCTCGGGGCGCCCGGTTCGGCCTTTTACGGCAACAACATCCTCTGCAACTACGGTCTTGACGCCGCTCTGACCGGGGCCGACCTGGAAGTGGGCGCCTACATCCCCGGGCTCAGCGACTGGGCCGGCATGATCAGCGTGGGTGGCTATGCGCTTGGCAACGCCCGCTACGACTGGAATGAGGGCACGCTCGCGGGGCAGGACGTGGTGCCATGGTTCGGCGGTGTCTACACCCGCCTCGACATGACGTTCCTCGAGAACTGGGACTTCTCGCTCCAGTACAACAACGACAGCTACTTCGACTCCACGGGCTTCGCCCGGCTCACCTACCGCATGGGAGGCAGCCGCCGTCGCAACGTGCCCGACCAGGTCGAGCAGCCGATGATGCGCAACGAGCACATCGTCCGGGCCCACGAGACCCCGATTGCGGCGGTCAACCCGGTAAACGGGCAGGCGTGGCGGGTCTTCCACGTGGACGATACGGCGACCGTCGGCGGCAACGGTACGAGCGGTTCGCCGTTTCGCACGCTCGCCGATGCACAAGCTGCCGCCACGCGGGAGTACGACGTGGTCTTCGTGCGTCCCGGCACCGGGCTCGCGGCACCCTACGCTGCCGAGTGGCAGTTCCAGGCCGACAACCAGATCCTCGTGGGTGCCGGCTCGACGCTCGAACTCGC
>CAXNJC010000121.1:0-5201 GCA_964202525.1 Pirellulales bacterium | reverse complement strand
CTCCTTCGAGAGCTACGACCCCGACCGCGATCCCGGGATGCGGCCCACGCCCTTCCAGGCCTTCATCCGCACCCAGACCGGCTGCGACAAGTTTTGTGCGTTCTGCGTGGTGCCGCATGTGCGTGGGCCGGAGCAGGCCCGATCGCCCGACACGATCCTCGCCGAGGCGAAGAAGCTCGTGGCCGAGGGCTGCCGCGAGATCACGCTCATCGGTCAGACGGTCAACTCCTACAAGTACAAGGACGGCGGCCGCACCACCCGGCTGGCCGACCTGCTCGCGCTGCTCGACGGCGTGGATGGCCTCGACCGGATCAAGTTCGTGACGAACTACCCGAAGGACATGACCGACGACCTGATCGCGGCGGTCCGCGACCTGCCGAAGGTCTGCCACTACCTCCACGTGCCGGCCCAGCACGGCTCCGACGAGGTGCTCGGCCGCATGAAGCGGGGCTACACGATCGGGGAGTACATGGAGATGCTCGGCCGGATCCGGGCCGCCATCCCGCACGCCGCCGTGACGAGCGATTTCATCGTGGGCTTCTGCGGCGAGACCGACGCGGAGTTTCAGACGTCGCTCGACCTCGTGAAGACCGTCGGATTCAAGAACAGCTTCATCTTCAAGTACAGCCCGCGGCCCGGCACCAAGGCGTTCGACCGCCTCCCCGACGACGTGCCGGAGGAGGTGAAGAAGGAGCGGAACCGGCTCCTGCTCGAGGCTCAGGAGGAGGCGAGCCTCGCGGGCAACCGCCGCTTCGTGGGCACCCGTCAGCAGGTGCTCGTGGAGGGGCTCTCCACCCGCGACGAGAAGCGGGCGGTCGATCCCGGGCCCGATGGCATGGCCCAGCTCACGGGCCGGACGATGTGCGACCGGATCGTGGTGTTCGATGCACCCACGCGGCTCATCGGCCGGCTCGTCGACATCGACATCCTCGCGGCCGGCGCGTGGTCGCTGTCGGGTGTGGTCGCCGACGGCCTCGCCGAGGCGGTGCCGCTCGCCGAGCTCGAGATGGTCGAGCCGGTGCCGCTGCACGAGATCACGCTGCCGGGGCACCGCCCGGCGTCGCCCACCTCCGGCTCGTCGCGGGGCTGACGTGGCCGCGGCCGACGATGTGGGCCGACTCCTCGACGACCCGGCCGCCGCCGCCGCATGGGGCCGAGCCGCCGGGCTGGCGGATCCGGCGGTCGCCCAGCGGAGCCTCACGGCCATCGCGGTCGCGGGCGTGTCACGCGACCTGCTCGGGGGGCTCGCGGCGCGGCTGGCGGCGGCGCTGCCCCGGGTGGCCGATCCCGACCGCGTGTTCGTGTCGCTCGAGCGGCTGTTCGCCGCGGTCCGCAGCCCGCTGGCCACGGCGGCGCTCTTCGAGCGGGATCCGAGAGCCCTGGAGATCCTGCTCGGCATCTTCGCCGCGAGCCCGTATCTCGCGGAGCTGGTGATCGCCGACCCGGAGGCCTGGGAGGAGATTCGCGTCGGTCGCGGCCGCCCCGAGAAGCGGGAGACGCTCGCCGCGGCGCTCGCGGCCGAGGTAGGCGGTGGCGACGACCCGGACCGCGTGGCCCGGGCGATCCGCCGGTTCAAGCGGCGGCAGGCGCTCCGCATCGCCTACGGCGACATCGTCGAAGGGCAGCGGCTGGAGACGGTCGTGCAGCAGATCTCGCACGTGGCCGACTGCGTGGTGGATCTTGCCTTGCGGACGGCGCTGGCCCAGGCGACCCGCCAGCGGGGCGTGCCCCGGGAGCCCGACGGCCGTCCCGCGACGATCGCGGCCCTCGCCCTCGGAAAGCTCGGAGGCCGGGAGCTCAACTACTCCAGCGACGTCGATCTCGTGTTCGTGCACTCGGCCGACGGCCGCGTGGACGGCCCGCGACCCTCGACCAACCAGGAGTTCTTCGACCGCGTCGTGCAGGATGCCGTGCGGCTCGTGGCCGACGCCACGGCGGACGGCGTCGCCTACCGGGTGGATCTGCGGTTGCGTCCGCACGGCCGCACCGGGCCGGCGTCGCTGGCGCTCGAGCCGATGCTCCGCTACTTCGATCAGGCGGGTCGCACCTGGGAGCGGCAGGCGTGGGTGAAGGCGCGGTGCGTGGGGGGCGACGCCGATCTCGGCCGCCGGCTGCTCGAGGCGCTGGATCCCTGGATCTGGCGACGCTGGCTCTCCCGCGCCGACATCAGCGGCATCAAGGCGCTGAAGCGGCGGATCGAGCAGCGGTCGATCCGCGCGGGGAGCGACGCCACCGACGTGAAGACCGGCCGCGGCGGCATCCGCGACATCGAGTTCACGATCCAGTTTCTCCAGCTGCTCGCGGGGGGCGACACGCCGGCTGTCCGCACGGGCACCACGCTCGAGGCGATCCGGCGGCTCGCCGAGGCCGGCAGCCTCACCGATCAGGAGCGGGAGATCCTCGAACGCACCTACACGCTGCTCCGCACCGTCGAGCACCGGCTCCAGATCCTCTACGACCGCCAGACCCACACCCTGCCCACCAGCGACGACGAGCTGGCCCGGCTCGCCAGCCGGCTCGGCTACGGCGGCGACGCGGCTGGCCGCGAGCGGCTGCGGGGAGAACTCGCGGAGGCGACCTCCCTCAATCGCAGGATTCTCGACCATCTCCTGCACGATGCCTTCCCGGACGATGCGGTACCCGAGCCGGAGGTCGATCTCGTGCTCGACCCCGAGCCCGACGCCGACACGGTGCGGGCGGTGCTCGCGCGGCACGGCTTTCGCGATCCGGATGCGGCGCATCGCACGCTCGGCGGGCTCGGGGAGGAGCGGGTGCGGTTCCTTTCGACCCGCCGCTGCCGCCACTTCCTCGCGGCGATCGCCCCGCGGCTCCTGGCCGAGGTCGGCGGCACGCCCGACCCCGACGCCACGCTCGCCACGCTCGCGGCGGTGGCCGATTCACTCGGCGGCAAGGGCGTGCTCTGGGAGCTGTTCAGCTTCCATCCGTCGTCGCTCGACCTGACGGTGCGACTCTGCTCGGCGAGCCCGTTTCTCGCGAACCTGCTGGTCACCAATCCCGGCATGATCGACGAGCTGCTCGACGGCCTGCTGATCGAGGCCCTGCCGACTGCGGAGTCGCTCGAGGCGGGCCTCGCCGAGCTCTGCCGCGGTGCGGTCGACGCCGAGCCGATCCTCCACGCGTTCAAGTCGTCCCAGCAGCTGCGGGTGGGGGTGCGCGACATCCTCGGCCGGCAGGACGCCGACGCCACGACGGCCGCGCTGAGCGGGATCGCCGAGGCCCTCGTGAAGCAGGTGGTAACGCTCGAGACGGCGCGGCTCGGCGAGCGGCTCGGCCGGCCGACGACCGACTCGGGCGCGCCAGCGGGTCCGGTCGTGCTCGCGATGGGCAAGTTCGGCGGCCGCGAGATGAACTACGCCAGCGACGTCGACGTGATCTTTCTCTACGACCACGACGGCGCGACGGCGGCCGGCAGCCGCAAGGCGGGGGGCGGCACGAGCAACGCGCACTTCTTCGGCGAGCTGGCCCAGCGGACGATGCGGGTGTGCAACGCCTTCGGTCCGCAGGGCCGGCTCTACGAGATGGACTCGCGACTGCGTCCGAGCGGCCGGAGCGGCCCGGCGGCGATCTCGCTCGAAGAGTTTGCCCGGTATCTCTCGTCCGACGGGCCCGCGGCGATCTGGGAGCGGCAGGCGCTGGTGAAGTCCCGCCCCGTGGTGGGCGGTGCGGAGGCCATCGCCCGCGTGCGGGCCATCATTGACGCGGCCACCTACGGACGCACCTGGACCGCGGCCGACGTGGAGGCGATCCGGCGGATGCGGTTCCGCATGGAGGAAGGGGCGAAGCCGACGAACCTCAAGCGGGGGCCGGGAGGCGTGGTGGACATCGAGTTCGTGGCCCAGATGCTCCAGCTCGTGCACGGCGGCCGCGAGCCCCGCCTGCGGACGACCGGCACGCTGCCGGCGCTCGTGGCCCTGCGCGACTGCGGCGTGCTCGCGCCCGCGCGGTTCACGTTTCTGGAGCGGAGCTACCGCATGCTGCGAGCGATCGAAGGCCGGCTCCGTCTACTGGCCGCGGCCGCCCGCCATGATTTTCCGGAGTCGGACTCCGAGCGGCGCACCCTCGCCCTGCTGCTCGGCTACCCCGATGCCGCGTCCCTCGCGGCCGACGTGCACGAGACCACCGCCCGCGTCCGCACCGAGTTCACCGCCGTGTTCGACGAGACGGCCCGATCCCTCGCGTAATGCTCAGGCACATGCGCCCTGTATGGGCTCGGGGCACGGGCAGCCCCTCGCTGAGTTCGTTCCTCAGAAAGCCGCAATCGCGTGAGCGATGCGGGCAGCGCCACGCGTGGTGCAGCCGTACCGCTGACGCGGTTACGCTTCCTGGCGCCCGGTCAGCCTGCCAACTCAGCAGTCCGCCGGGCTGCGGCGCTTGCCGCAAAGGCTCGGACTACCGATGCCCCGACCGCGCCGCCCGGCGGGCCGACCACATCTCCCACGCGATCGGCAGCACCGACACCAGCACGATGCCCACCACCACAAGTTCGAAGTTTTCCTTGACCACCGGCACGTTGCCGAAGAAGTAGCCTGCGAGCGTGCAGATCACCACCCAGGCGATGCCGCCGACCACGTTGTAGAACAGGAAGGTTGGGTAGTGCATCCTGCCGACGCCGGCCACGAAGGGGGCGAAGGTGCGGACGATCGGAACGAAGCGGGCCAGCACGATCGTCTTGCCACCGTGCTTCTCGTAGAAGGCCTGCGTCCGCTCGAGGTGCTCGCGCTTGAGAAACCAGCGGTTGACCGTGAACGCCCTGGGGCCGATCCAGCGGCCGATGGCATAGTTGAGCGTGTCGCCGATGATCGCGGCGACCGAGAGCAGCACCAGGAGCAGGACCACGTTGAGGTCGCTCGGGTAGAGCGCGGCCATCGCGCCGGCCGCGAACAGGAGCGAGTCGCCCGGCAGGAAGGGCGTGACCACGAGCCCCGTCTCGCAGACGATGATCGCGAACAGCAGCACGTAGGTCCAAGGGCCCCAGGCCTCGAGGACGCCGTGCAGCACCTCGTCGAGCTTCAAGAAAATATCGAGGATCGAGCCGGGGGCGTCCATGGCGGGTTCAGAATCCGAGTGGTTTGAGCGAGGCGGCGGGTCGCGAGTGTAGCCCGTCAGGCGGCCGGAATCCCGCCCGGGGGCTGGCTCCGCACCGCCACGATGGCGGCCACCGTCGCGGGCACGGCCAGCGC
>CAXNJC010000120.1:0-5259 GCA_964202525.1 Pirellulales bacterium | reverse complement strand
GACAACTCGCCGATTCGCTCGCCCGGTCCGCTCGACGCGGAGCACGGGCTCGGCTCCCGGCGCGACCTGGTGGAGGTCTGACATGAAGCCATCCGATCCGACGATCACTTGGCTCGAGGAGAAGCCCCTCGGGCTCGCCGAACGGCTCTACCTGCCGCTGTTCGTCAGCGGCCTGACGACGACCGCCCGGCACCTCGTGAGCCCCAAGGTCACGGTGAGCTACCCCGATCAGCGGCCGAAGGTGGGCAATCCGCTCATCTACCGCGGCGTGCACCGGCTCAATCGCGACGAGCAGGGCCGCGTGAAGTGCGTGGCCTGCTTCCTCTGCGCCACCGCCTGCCCCGCCCGCTGCATCGACATCGTGGCCGCCGAGAGCCCGTGGCCCGATCGCGACAAGTATCCGGAGAGCTTCCACATCGACGAGCTCCGCTGCATCTTCTGCGGGATGTGCGAGGAGGCCTGCCCGGTCGATGCGATCGAGCTCACGAGCCTCCTCGACCTCACCGGCAAGAGCCGCGAGGAGATGATCTTCGACAAGGAAAAGCTGCTGAGCGTCTACGACATGACGAAGGATGCCGAGCCGATGAAGTCGATGGCGCTGGGGTGCACGCCGTGATCGCCGCCATTCTGCCGACCATCTCGCCCGGCACGCTGCTCGCCACCGGCGTGGCCGCCAGCGCGGCGAGCCTCTTCCTGCTCCTGCCGCGCGGCCGGACCGGCACCGCTGAGCGGGCCTCCCGCTGGATCGGCGGACTCGTGGGCATGGCGGCCCTGGCCGCCTTCATGGCGCTCGGCCATCGCCTGGGCAGTCCGGGCGAGGACGCCGTATTTCTCACGGTGGCGCTGGTGGCGGTGGTGTCGGGTGCGGCCACGGTCGTCTCGCGATCGCCCGTCTACGCCGCGATCTGGTTCGCGATGTCCCTGGCCGGCGTGTCGGGAGTGCTCCTGGTCCTTGGCGGGCAGTTTCTGGGCGTCGCCACGATCGTGGTGTATGCCGGGGCCATCCTCGTGATGTTCCTGTTCGTCCTGATGCTCGCCCAACCGGCGGGCCTCGCCCCGTACGATCGCGTGTCGAGCGAGCCCCTGCTCGCCGCGGTGGCCGGCGCGGTGCTGCTGGGCATTCTCTCACTGTCGATCGGCCGGCTCACGACCGAGCCGCCGGCCTGCTGCCTGACGCCGGCCACGAAGGCCACGCTGCTCGCGAACAGCGCGGCCGACGCGGCCGCCACCGACCCCGGTCGCGTCGACCTGCTCGCCGAGAACCACGTGGCGCGGCTCGGCGGAGAACTGTTCGGCCGGCACCTGCTCGCGGTCGAGGTCGCGGGCGTGCTCCTGCTTGTGGCGCTCGTCGGCTCGATCGCCATCGTGGCCCGCGGCGGGGCCGACGACGAGTCCGCCGACGCCCGGAGGGCGATCCCATGAACGCCGTGCCTCCCTCGGCTCTCGTGCTCGACGGACTCGTGGTCGGTGCGATGCTGTTCGCACTCGGTCTCGTCGGCATCCTCGCCCGCCGCAACATGATCGTGATGTTCCTGTGCGCGGAGCTGATGCTGCAGGGGATCTCCGTGACCCTCGTTTCGTGGAGCCGTCACCACGGCGACTGGGGCGGCCACGTGCTGGTGATCCTCGTGCTCACGGTCGCGGCCTGCGAGGCGGCGGTGGCCCTTGTGTTCGTGCTCCAGGCGTTTGCCCGCACCGGCCGACTCGACGCCGCGGCCTGGCAATCGCTCCGCGAGGCCAACCTCCCGCGGACGGTCGACCGTGAACTGCCCGCGATCGACACCGTGCCGCCGAGGTTCCCGAAGCTCACGCCCGCCGGGGTGGAGCCGGCAGCCGACGAGGACGCCCTGCTCGAGCGGGAACAGGTCTGACTGATCCGGCCATCACCCCACCATGAACGAACTCACCCCGCAGACCCTGCTCGTCCTCGTGCCGCTCCTGCCGCTCGTGGGGGCAGTCCTCACCGTGGCCCTCGGCCGGCTCCTTGGCCGCCATGCCCACCTCCCGGCCATGGCCGCGATCGCGGCGGCGTTCGTCGTCGCCGGCATGCTCCTCGCGGGCGTCGTGAAGGAGGTCGGCGACCATGCGGGGCACGGCGCCCCGGCCCACGCTGTGGAGATGACGACCACGCTCTGGCAGTGGGCGGGTGTGCCGGACGCGGCCGCCGCCGGCGAAGCGGATCCCGCTGCCCGGTCGTTTTCGGTGCCGATCACACTGCGGCTCGACCCGCTCACCGCCTGCCTGCTGGTGATCATCACGGGCGTGGGCCTGCTGGTGGCCGTCTACTCGATCGGCTACATGCACGGCGACCCGGGATACCCGCGGTTCTTCGCGCTCGTGTCGGCCTTCGTGTTCTCGATGTCGATGCTCGTCGCGGCGAGCAACTTCCTGCTCGTCTACGTCTTCTGGGAGGCCGTCGGCGCCTGTAGCTACCTGCTGATCGGCTTCTGGTTCGCCAAGCCCGAAGCGGCGCAGGCAGCGAAGAAGGCGTTTCTCGTCAACCGCGTCGGCGACTTCGGCCTCGCCGTGGCCACATTTCTCATCTGGATGACCTACGGCACGCTCGACTTCGACCGCGTGTTCGCGGCCACCCCGGCGGCGGGGCTGGTGCCGACGGCGATCTGCCTGCTGCTGCTCCTGGCGGCCTGCGGCAAGAGCGCACAGCTGCCGCTGCACGTCTGGCTGCCCGACGCGATGGAGGGGCCCACGCCGGCGAGCTCGCTGATCCACGCCGCCACCATGGTGACGGCGGGCGTCTACCTGGTGGCGCGCTCCGCGCCGATGTTCGTCGCCTGCCCCGGCGCGCTGACCCTCGTGTCGATCGTGGGGGCGACGACGGCCCTCGTCGCAGCGCTGATCGGCACGGTGCAGAACGATCTCAAGCGGGTGCTCGCCTACTCCACGATCAGCCAGCTCGGCTACATGTTCGCCAGCCTGGGCACCGGCACGCTGCTCGGCTTCACGGCGGCGATCTTCCACCTCGTCACCCACGCCTTCTTCAAGGCCCTGCTGTTCATGGGCGCGGGTTCCGTGATGCACTCCATGGGCGGAGTGATCGACATGCGGCGATTCGGCGGCCTCCGTCGGGTGATGCCCATCACGGCAGCCACGTTCCTCGTCGGAGCGCTCGCGCTGGCCGGGGTCGCCCCGTTCGCGGGCTTCTTCAGCAAAGACGAGATCCTCGCCGCGCTGCACTCGCGGGGCTGGCCCGACGCCCACGGTGAACACCACGACGCGGTGCCCGAGGGTGGCCACGCCGCCGCGGCGAACCCCTTCATCCTCGCGAGCGTCACGCCCGACGCCGCCCAGCTCGCCGGCGGCAGCCGCGGCTCGGCGCTCGACGGGCTCGATCGGCCGGCGACGTGGCGGCTCCTCTACTGGATGTCGCTCGCGACCGCCGCCCTGACCGCCTTCTACACCTTCCGGGCCGTGTTCATGACGTTCACCGGCCCGACCCGGGTGCCGGAGGAGGCGGGCCACCATGCGCACGAATCGCCGCCGTCGATGACGATTCCCCTGGCGATCCTCGCCGTGCTCTCCGCCGTGAGCGGCTGGTGGCTCTTCAAGGATCACGTGCTCGCGTCGTTCCTCGCCGCGACGCCGTCGTTCACGGTACCGGCCGTGGCCGCCACCGCGACCGCACCGGCCTTCCACTGGGACATCGCCGTTCAGGGCACGCTCGCCGCCCTGGCCGGCATCGTCGTCGCGGCCCTGGGCCACCTCGGCCGCCGCAGCGACGGGCCCCAGATGGAGCGGTTCCTCGGCCCGCTCGAGACGCTGTTCGCCAACCGCTTCTTCATCGACCAGATCTACTCCGCCGCCATCGTCCGTCCGCTCGAACTCCTGGCCGGCCTGGCCGCCGCCATCGACCGCTACGTGGTGGATGGACTGGTCGACGCCGTCGCCCGGCTGCCGCTCGGCATCGGCGCGGTGGTCCGACACCTGCAGTCGGGCCTCGTCCAGCGGTACGCCCTCGCCGGCGTGATCGGCGTGCTCCTCATCGTGCTCGCGCTCGTGGCGCGGGCCATGGGCTAGAAAGACCCCGCATGAACGGCTTGTCTCCCTCCACCCACCTGCTCCTCACGATCGCGGCCCCGCTCGTCGGCGCGCTGGTTGCCTGGGTGCTCGGCTCGCGAGGGCTGTCGGCGGTGCGGCAGAGCGCCGCCGTCACGGTGCTGGTCACGCTCGGCCTCGCGGCCTGGCTCGTCGTGCGGTTTCTCGGCGACCCCGCGGCCACGGCCGGCGGGTTCTTCGGCACCGTCGACGTGCCCTGGCTGACCGACGGCGCCTACGACGTCCGCTTCTCGCTCGGCCTCGACGGCCTGTCGCTGTGGATGTTCGGGCTCGCGGCCCTGCTGTCGGTGACGGCCGTGTTCGTCAGCTGGGATGCGGTGCGGGAGCGGCCCGTCGGGTTCTACGTGCTGTTGCTGGTGCTCGAGTCGGCGATGCTCGGCGTGTTCGCCGCCCGCGACCTGATCCTGTTCTACGTGTTCTTCGAGTTCACGCTCGTGCCGCTCTTCTTCCTGATCGGCATCTGGGGCCACGACGAGCGTCGCAAGGCGGCCGTGAAATTCTTCATCTACACGCTCACCGGCAGCGTGCTCGCCTTCCTCGGCCTGCTCGCGATCGTGCTCTGGAACGCCTCCACGACGGGCCAGGTGACCTTCGACATCGCCCAGCTCACCGCGGGTCTGAGGGCCCGGCCGCTGTCGATGGACCTCGCCGACGGGGCCCCGCAGATGCTCGTGTTTCTCGCGCTGCTCGCGGGCTTCGCCGTGAAGGTGCCGATCGTGCCGCTGCACACCTGGCTGCCGCTGGCCCACGTCGAAGCCCCCACCGGCGGCTCGGTCGACCTCGCGGGTGTGCTGCTCAAACTCGGCATCTACGGCTTCCTGCGATTCTCGCTCCCCATGCTGCCCGACGCCTCCGCGGCGGCGGCGCCGTGGCTCTTCGGGCTCGGTGCGGCGGGGATCGTCTACGGGGCGATGGTGGCGCTGGCACAGACCGACCTCAAGCGACTGATCGCCTACTCCTCGGTGAGCCACATGGGCTACATCGTGATGGGCCTGTTCGCCCTCACCCCCGTGGCCGTCGAGGGGGCGAACCTGCAGCTCGTCAATCACGGCCTCTCGTCGGCCGGGCTCTTCGCCCTGGTCGGCATGATCTACGAGCGGTTCCACACCCGCACGATCGCCAATCTCGGCGGCATCGCCTCGAAGGCGCCCTGGCTGGCCGTGTTCTTCATGCTGTTCACGTTCT
>CAXNJC010000119.1:0-5260 GCA_964202525.1 Pirellulales bacterium | reverse complement strand
GTGCTTGACCTCATGGATGTGTGGCCCGAGACGTTCGATCGCCTCCTGCCCGGCCCGGGCTTCGTCCGCCGCCTGCTCTCGCCATTCTTTCTCGGGTCGATGCACCGCCGTCGGGAGGAGCTCGTGGCCGCCGCCGATGCGGTGTCGGCCGCCACGCAGACCTACGCCGACGCCGTGCTCGCCGCCGCCCCGGCCGCGCTGCCCAGGCACCTCTGCTACGTCGGTGCGTATCCGCAGGAGTTTCCGCCGCCGCGCCGCGCCGTGAACGAGGTGCCCATGCCCGACGGCACCACGCCCGGCACGAGCGAGCCCGGGACGCTCGAGTGCGTGTATGCCGGCACGCTCGAGGCGGGGCAGGATCTCGACACCCTCGCCGCCGCCGCGCGACAGCTCTCCGCGATGGGCGTGAACGTAACGATCCACGTGGCCGGCACCGGCAGCCACGAGCCCGCCCTCCGCCGCGCCGCCGCCACGACGGGCGGATCCTGCCGGCTCGACGTGCATGGCCTCCTGTCCCGGCAGGCCTATGTGAGCCTTCTCTCCCGCTGCGACGTGGGGCTCGTGTGTGTGAAGCCCGAGTCGTTCGTGGCCGTGCCCTACAAGGCCTGCGACTATGCGGCCGCCGGGCTTGCGATCGTCAACTCGCTCCCCGGCGAACTCCAGCAGCTGATCGACCGCCACGCCGCAGGCGTGCCCTACACGGCGGGCGACGCCGCCTCGCTGGCCCGCGCGATCGCCGACCTCGCCGCCAACCGGTCGCGGCTCGACGATCTCCGGCAGGGCGCGCGACGGCTCGTGGCCGCGGAGTTTGACCGCGAGCGGACGTATGCGGCGTTTGCCGATTGGCTCGAGACGGTGACGGCGTGACAAGGGGGAGCCGTACCGCTTACGCCGTTACGCTTTCAGGAGGCGGAGTGCGGGGTGGGTGGCAGGAAGCCGCGATCGCGTGAGCGATGCGGGCCGCACGCCGCTTCGGCCGTACGGCTTACGCCGTTACGCTTTCAGGAGCCGTACGGCTTACGCCGTTACGCTTGCAGGAGGCGGATACCCCTCGGAGGATCGCTCTCGATGATGCTGCTTGTGACCGGCGCGAGTGGATTCGTGGGCCGTGGACTCCTGCCCCGGCTGGCCGCTGCCGGCGCGCGCGGCGTGGCCGTGGGCCGCGAACCCCCGCGCGGCCTGCCGGCCGGCTGGACCGCCGCGACGCGAGCGCAGATCCTCGCCGGCCCTTCCCCGGAGCCCATCGATGCGATCGTGCATCTGGAAGTGAAGCAGCATGTGCCGCGGCCGAGCCCCGCCGACATCACGGCCTTCGAGACCGTCAACGTGGGCGGCACCCGCGAGTGGCTCGAGTGGGCTGAGCGGCACCGAGTGAACACGTTCGTGCACCTCAGCACGATCAAGGCGGTGGTGGCGGGCGACGGCACGACCGACGAACACGCCCCGGCTGAGATGACGAGCCCCTACGGCGCCTCCAAGGCTCGGGCGGAGGCGGAGGTGCGCCGCTGGGCCGCGAAGGACGCGGCACGACGGGCGGTGATCCTCAGGCCGGCGCCCGTGTATGGACCCGGCAACGAGGCGAATCTTGCCGCCTTCGTGCGGCAGATTCTCGGCGGCAAACCGTGCCTGATCGGCGCCGGTGAAACGCGGAAGTCGATCGTGTCGCGGACGAACCTCGCGGCGGCGATCGAGTTTGCCCTGGCCACCGCCGCTCCTGGGTGCGCGGTGTATACGGTGTCGGATCCTGACGCGCCGACCCTCGCCGAACTCGCGGCAACCATCGCCGACCTCGGCAACGCGGGACCGCCGCGGCGGATCCCGGCGGCCGTGGCCGCGGCTGTGGCGCCGGTGGGCGATGCGGTGGAGTGGCTGACGGGCCGATCGTTTCCGCTCACGTCGGCACGCCTGCGGGCCATTCGCGAGACGACGGTGTTTCCGTGCGACACGCTCATGGCCGCCGGCTTCCGGCATCCGCAGACCACCCGCGAGGGCCTCGCCGAGATGGTCGCTTGGGCCCGCGGGAGCTGACGCGGCTGGGCTGTCGTCGGCGACTGCTGGTTGCGATGGCCGCCCCGCACGCCGCGACGACCATGCGAACGCGGGATGGCACGGTCATACGTTACCGGGAGACGATTGTCATGCCCCGGCTGGGTCGGTATGACACACAGGTGTATAGACACAGGGTTGCGTGGTTTCGCGGAGGGCACACAGACATGAATACCGACACGGTCCGCGAATACACCCGCCGTCAGCCCTTCGAGCCGTTCGTCATCCGCCTCTCGAATGGGGAGACGCATGAGGTGCGACACCAGGAATGCGTGCTCGTTCTCAAGACGAAGGTGATCATCGGCCATCCAGAAGAAGACCGCACCGTGCAGGTAGCCCTGATCCACGTCAACAGCATCGAAACCCTGCAGGCAACCTGACGCTCCGCCGCTTGTCGCCAATGAACGCTGTCCCCCTGTTGTCGACGCTCCTGATCGCCCTGCGGAAGCAGCGGCTGGAGGCGGTGCTCATCGGCAATGCTGCGGCCGCGCTGCACGGGGCTCCTGTGACCACGCTCGACTTCGATTTCATGTTTCGAGACACCGCTGCAAACCTCGGTAAGCTCAAGCGCGTGGCGGTTGCCCTCGAGGCAATCATCCGCCGGCCGCAGGGGAGGAAATCAGCGTAGCCAGGCGACGCGGGGCTTCGATAGCGGCACGCACGCAGACCCGGAAAGCGGCGCTCGCGGCGCTCGCGCGCGAGAGCGATCGGCAACTCGACGATCTCATCCGCCGCCGGCTCGCCCTGCCGCTGGAGAAGCGGGCGAACTTCCTCCGCAAGCGGCTCCCCGGCGGCGGCAGCTGCCTGTGATGGTCGCCCTGTGACGGCCCGCACGCCGCTCGGAGGTCGACACGGCTCCGAGCGCCGGCGACACTCTCGGGCGGTGCTCCATGCCTGCACGTCCTGCCACGACCGAACCGCCGCGGACGCTGCGCGAGTCGCTCGCCCATCTCGGGCCGGGG
Source organism: Pirellulales bacterium (assembly GCA_964202525.1). Lineage (GTDB taxonomy): Bacteria > Planctomycetota > Planctomycetia > Pirellulales > UBA1268 > QWPN01. The sequence goes on along the minus strand of CAXNJC010000119.1, from coordinate 2,252 downwards.
ATCGTGCTCGCCAGCTCCATTGTGGGCAGCGGCGAACTCATCGCTACCACCACCACCGGAGCCCAGGCCGGCTTCGGGCTGCTCTGGCTCATCCTCCTCGGCTGCGTGATCAAGGTGGCCGCGCAGGTGGAGATCGGCCGCACGACGCTCACCTGGGGCCGCACGTCGCTCGATGCCTTTGATCGCGTGCCCGGGCCACGGCTCGCCGGCCGCGGCTGGATCACCTGGGCGTGGGCCGTGATGACAATGCTCATCGTGGTGCAGCAGGGGGGCATCGTGGCCGGCGTGGCCCAGACGCTCGCTGCGGGCGTGCCCCTCACGGCCGCCGGCAGGGCCTGGAACGCCGCTCATGACGAGGCCGCCGGGCTCGTCGTCGCGGAGGCGTCCGCCCGTCGCTCTGGAGACACGCCCGCCGCCGACGCCATCGCCACGCGGCTCGCAGCCGCCCGCAGCGCCGCTGCGGCCCTTCCTGCCCCGCCCGACGAGCTGCTCTGGTGCGCGGCCACCGGCCTGGTGACCGCCGCGCTGCTCGCCCGCGGCCGCTACCGGCTCATCGAGGGCGTGTCGCTGGTGCTCGTCGGCACCTTCACGCTCGTCACGCTGCTCGCGCTCGCGATGCTCCAGCTCGATCCGGCCTGGGCGATCTCAGGCCGCGAACTCGCCAGCGGGCTCGTGCCATCGACGCCGCCCGCGATCGGCGGCCGGTCGCCGATCGTCACGGCGCTGGCCACCTTCGGCATCATCGGCGTGGGCGCGAGCGAACTGATGATCTACCCCTACTGGTGCCTCGAGAAGGGCTACGGCGCGGCCGTGGGGCCCCGCGACGATTCGCCCGCATGGGCTGCGCGGGCCCGCGGCTGGCTCCGCGTGATGCAGCTCGATGCCTGGGTGTCGATGGCGGTCTACACGCTCGTCACGGTGTGCTTCTACCTCCTCGGAGCCGCCACGCTCGGGCGTCTCGGCCTCGTGCCGGCCGGCAGCGAGATGGTGCGGACGCTCGGGGCGATGTATGCCCCGGTGTTTGGCTCGTGGGCGAGCGGGGCCTTTCTCGTGGGCGCGTTTGCGGTGCTCTACTCGACGCTGTTCGTGGCCGCCGCCGGCAACGCGCGGATGGTGGCCGACGGCCTGATCCTGGCGGGCTGGCTGCCCGGCGACGATCGCGGCCGGGCCGCGTGGACGCGACGCATCTCCGTGGCGTGGGTGCTCGTGGCGGCGGGGCTCGCGATTCTGGTGCGGCAGCCAGTGGCGATGGTGCTCGCCAGTGGGATCGCCCAGTCGGCGATGCTCGCGGTGCTCGGCTTCGCGGTGGCATTTTTTCGCTGGCGGGCGACCGACCCGCGGCTCGCGCCGGGCCGCGCGTGGGACGCGCTCCTCGCGGTGTCGATCATCGGCCTCGTGGGCGTGGGCGCGTGGACGGTGTGGGAGAAGCTCGCCAGCGCGTGGTGAGCACGCGGCCCGCATCGCTCACGCGATTGCGGCTTCCTAAAGCTGCTCCGGTTGCCAACGGCCGTCGGCGGTCCAACGATAAAACGCATCGCCCTCGCGGGCCATCAGTGTCAGCCAGCCGTGGGTCACCAGGTCGCGCACGCCGGGATGCCGGTCGAGGATCGTCTGCACCGACGTCCGCGGCGCCTCCACGAGCACCAGCAGCCGCAGCGGCTCGTGCTGCAACTCCACGCCGTCCGACACCGACTGCCACGGCAGGCCAGTCATCAGGTCGCCGCCATTGCCGAGCAGCACGCCCAACTGGCCGGTCACGTTGTGGATCAGCTTGTTGCCGCTGCCGAAGGCCCGGTTGTCGACGGCGGAGGCGTAGTACTGCAGGTTGATCCAGTTCGTGACCACCATCGGGGCCGTGAGGATCAGCTCCAGCACCTTGAGGTCGGGATCTTTTCCGTGCTCGTAGCTGTGCAGGAACGTGCGGCCGTCGAGCGAGAGGCCCGCCGTCCGCGACCGCGGGGCGATCACGAATGCCGCGTTGTTGGCCAGGCCCCATTCCGGCCGCACTTCCGCCCAGTCGCGGCTGCGGCGGAGGATGTCGGCGGTGATCGCCGCCCCTCCGGCCGTGGCCGCAGGGCCGCCCACCAGCCGCGGCGACCGCTCGCGCCGGGTGGCATCGGTCGCCCGCGCGAGCCACTCGCGGGCGGCGGCGAACTCCTCCGCGTGCGACGCCGGCGGCACGCCGCCGTCGGGGAACCGGATCTCGTCGGTCGTGGTGACGTGCACCGCCGCCACGAACCAGGTGTCGGCCG
>CAXNJC010000118.1:0-5305 GCA_964202525.1 Pirellulales bacterium | reverse complement strand
GTGCGCGAGGCCGCCGCGGCCGGCGCGCGGCTCCTTCATCCCGCGCGGGTGACACGGCTCGACCGCGCGGCGGGCGGGTTGGTCGCCGCGACGTCCGCCGGCGACGTCCACGCCCGCCGTGTGATTCTCTGCACGGGTGGCAGGTCGCTGCCGAAGAGCGGCTCGGACGGCGGCGGCTTCGAACTCGCCCGCATGCTCGGCCACTCGCTCACCGACCCGATCGTGCCGGCGCTCGTGCCGCTGCTGCTGCCGGCCGGTCACTGGATCACGGCGCTCTCGGGGCTCGCCCTGCCCGCCACGCTCACGCTCAAGAGCGGCGCGGGGAGGCGGCTGCACGAGACCACCGGCGCCACGCTCTGCACGCACGTCGGCCTCTCGGGGCCGGCCGTGCTCGACATCAGCCGCCACTGGCTGGTCGCCCGCCACACGGATCCCGGGGCGACGCTCGCCATCAACTGGCTCCCCGGCGAATCGGCCGAGTCGCTCGACAGGCTCCTGGTGACGGAGCAGTCCCGTGGAGCCGTCGCCGTGCTCCGCGAGTGGCTCACCGAGCGGCTGGCCCGCAGCCTCTGCGACGCGGCCTCCGCGCCGCACACGGGCGACCTGACCCGCGAGGCCCGGAGGTCGCTCGCGGCGGCCGTCACTGGCACGCCGCTGCCGATCGCAGGCGACCGCGGATTCACCGTGGCGGAAGCGACGGCCGGGGGCGTGCCGCTGGCCGAGGTCCGCCTCGAGACGATGGAGAGCCGCGTCTGCCCGGGGCTGCACTTCGCCGGCGAGCTGCTCGACGTGGACGGCCGGATCGGCGGCTTCAACTTTCAGTGGGCGTGGGCGAGCGGCTTCGTCGCGGGCACCGCCGCGGCCCGGGCGCTCTCCGACGCCGTCGAACAGGCGACGACCTCGTAGCGATAGGCACCCCGCGTCAGGTCGAGCCGCGCGAGGTGCGCGGGACGCACGCCGAGCGACTCCACCGCGGCACGGACGTCGTCGAAGGCCACCTCGTCGGGCGTCGCCCGGCCGAGCGGGAAGTGGAGCGGCTCCCGGCGGCGGGCCGTCGCCAGCCGTTCGGCCAGGGACGGCCGCGGCCGCGGCGACCGCAGCACCACCGACCGCGTGCCCCACGGCTGCCAGCGATTCGGGTCGGTCGGCCCGACGACGACGACCGCCGGCACGCCCAGCGACGCGGCCAGGTGGACCATGCCGGTGTCGACGCCCACGCAGAGCCGCATCGCCGCCATCAGCGCGGCGGCATCGGCGAGCGGCACATCGGCCGAGACGTCGTGCACGTGCGCGGCGAGCGACGGCGGGCAGGAGCGGAGCAGTTCGGCGTGCGCCTGGCGGTCGCCGGGGCCGCCGCAGAGCACGGCCTCGCAGCCGCAGTCGTCGACGAGCCACCGGACCAGGCTGCGCCAGCGATCGAGCGGCCAGAGCTTCAGCGGATCGGTCGAGCGCACGGCGAGGAACACACGGGGGCGGCCCGCGGGTAGGCCCGCCAGGAGCCGCGCGACCCGCTCAGCGGCCTGCGGCGGCACCCAGTTCTCGTTGTGGCCGTCGTCGACGGGCAGGCCCTCGCCGCGGAGCAGATCGAGATACGTCTCCACCTGGTGGCGGCCGACCCGCCGGCGGACCGCGGTGGTGAGCAGCGGGCTGCTCTCGCCGCGGAAGCCGACCCGCCGCGGAATGCCGGCCAGCGTCACCAGGGCGGCGGCAGAGAGCGAGGGCTTGAGCAGGTAGGCCTTGGTGTAGCGGCGTGAGCGGAGCCAGGCGGCCTCGGCGGCCAGTCCCGTCGCGGTGGCGACGACTCCTCCGCGACGGTGGCGCGGGGGTCGCGTCCACGAGACGTGGTCGTCGATGTATGGGCAGGCCGCCAGCATCGCCCGGGGTCCCGGGGCCGCGCAGACGTCGATCGCGGCGGCGGGGTGCGCGTGGCGGAGGTTGCGGAGAAAGGGGATCGCCAGCAGCGTGTCGCCCAGGTACTGCGTGCAGACCACGAGGATCCGCTCGGAAACCGGTGCGGTGCCGCGGAGCGTGGAGAGGGTCATCGGGCGAAGCCCACGAAGAAGCTGAACAGCTGCTTGCTGTCGTACGGCGCGTAGGCGACCGGGACGGCGAAGTCGAGCGCGATCGGCGCCGGACCCATCGCCGGCAGCGTGATCCGCAGGCCCACGCCGGGGGCCACGCGCATGTTGTTGATGGAGACGTTCGACTCCACCGTGCCCACGTCCGTGAAGACCACGCCGCGAAGCGTGTCGTCGGCCGTGATCGGAAACATGTACTCGATCGTGTTGAGCCACTGGAACGGGCCGCCCACGATCGCCGCCGCCTGGCCGGGCTTCGGCTCCGTGCCGCCGGCGGTCTGCCGCGGGCTCGCCCCACGGAATACAAAGCCGCGGATCGTGTTGTAGCCGCCGGCGAAGAAGTTGTCGTAGGCGGGCGTATTGTCGCCCGACACGCCGAGCACCGAGCCGATCGAGAGCACGTGGCGTCCCGATCCGTCGGGCCGCTCGTTGAGCAGGAAGTACTGCCGGGCCTCCGCGATGCCGCGGGGATAGACGAACGTGCCGATCACCTGCTCGAACTCGAACGAGGCGAGGTGGCCCTGCGTGGGCAGGAACGGGCTGTCGCGGGTGTCGTGGATCAGCCCGGCACTGAAGCCGTACACCCCGTTGGTGCCCAGCATGTTTTCGATGTCGGGCGTCAGCAGCCGCGGGTTGAACACGTCGACGCTCTCGCCGCGGAACCCGGCGTTGACGGAGAGGTCGGGCGCGAACTGGAACTGGTAACCGAGGCCGATCCGGCCGCCGGTCCGGGCCTCGGCCCAGTCGTAGAAGTAACGCGTGAAGTAGGACGCCGAGAGCGACAGGCCGATCCGGGTGTCGAACAGGTAGGGCTCCTGGAACGTGGCCATGTACCGCTGCAGTTCGGTGCCGGGGGCGGCCTCGAGGCGGAACCGCTGCCCGGCGCCGCGGAAGGCGGTGCCGTTGCGGATGTCGTCCCAGCTCCGCGGCAGGCGGAGGATGTCGAAGTTCTGCTCGTCGACCACGATGTTGCCCACGAGGCCGGCGTTGGAGTTGACGCCGGCTCCGATCATCAACCGGCCCGTCTGCGTCTCCTCGGCGTCGACGTCGACGATCACGTAGGGCTCGTTGCCGGGATACACCTGCGACGGGTCGCCGGCGAAGTCGGGCAGCACGCCCGGCTGCTGGAAGCCCGGGGGCTGGTTGGGATCGGCCTGGGCCACCGGCGTGGCGCCGAAGGGCATCCCGCCGCCGACCGCCGGCTGGAGGGGCGGCATCTGCCCGGGAGCGACCTGCTGCTGGGCCGTGTAGACCTGCGACGGCGGTGCGACCGCCCGCGAGTAGTCGATCGCGTTGGGGGCCGCCGGGGCGAGGGCTGCGCCGCCCCACGGCGACGCGGGCTGCTGCGCGACCGGCTGCTGCGGCGCTGGCCATCCGGCTACCGGCTGCTGCACGACGGGCACCTGGAAGGCCCCCTGGGGCTGGGCCATGGGCTGGGCGACGAACGGCTGTTGGACCACGGGCGCGGTCGGATACGCGGGGCTCTGGCCACGCCACACCGGGCGGTCGGCCGTCGTCGCCGGTCGCGGCGGGGTTGGGGCCGGGCTCTGTGGTGCGGCTCCGGGGGCCGGTGCCGGGGCCGGCTCGTGCACCACCTGCCCGTCCGCATCGTTCCACTCCGCGTCGAGCACGAGGTCGAGGACGGCGTCGTCTCCATCGGGGCTCTGGCCGCGGAAGCCCGGCGGCCGCGCCGGCTCGGGCTCGCGGGCCACCCGCGTGTCCTCGGGCTCGGGCTTCGAGAACACGATCTTCGGCCCCTCCCCCTTGGAGGCGTCGGCGAGGAACAGGCTGCTCGACTTCAGCCGCCGCTCGTCGTCGCGGAGTTTGCGGATGTCGAGGATGTCGCCGGGCCGCAGCGACAGCCGGTTGAGCACGGTGCTGTGCCGCGTGTGGGGATGCTCGCCGCGGATCCGTACGTTGATCTTGCCCACGCGATACCGCTGGCCCTCGGAGACGTTGTAGACGAGGTCGAGCTGCCCCGGCTCCTCGAGGAAGCGGGGATCGGCGCGGATGTCGGCGAACACGAAGCCCCGCCCGCCGTAGATGTCGCGGATCAGGTTGAGATCCTTGTCCATCTTCGACTGGTTGAAGTGCTCGCCCCCCTTGAGCTCGAGGTCGCGCTCGAGGAACTCCGTCTTGAACTTGCTGTTGCCCATGAACGACACGTTGCGGACCGTGTAGCGGGGGCCCTCGTTGACCACGAACGTGATGTGCGTCCAGTCGCGGCCTCCCTCGTGCACCACCTCCACCTCGCGGCCTACCTTGGCCTGGAAGAATCCCAGGCTGCGGTAGTAGGCGGTGAGCGTCTCGACATCCTGGTCGATCACGCTGCGGTCGACGTTGCCGCCGAACATCCAGAGCACGCCGGGCTTCGACTTGATCTGCGTGAGCAGCCGGGCGTCGCTGGCGATCGTGTTGCCCACGAAGCTGGTCCAGAGCGCCTTGCGGTTGCGTCCCTCGTCGATCAGGAACACGGCCCCCTTGTCGCCTGGCTTGTCGCCCTCGACCGTGGTGACCCGCGCCCCCTCGAACCCCTTCTCGTGGTAGTGCGACTCGATCCGCCGCCGGGCCTCCTCGACGACGTACGGATCCATGGCGTCGCCGACGTCGATCTCCGCCTTCTTGCGGAGCGTGCGGGTGGTCACCCGCTCGTTGCCGACGTACTTCACGTAGCGGAGCATGGGCCGCTCCACCACCTGGAAGACCACGACGATGCCCTCGGCCACGCGGACGTACTTCGGATGGACGTCGACGAACTTCCGCGAGCGGTGGAGGGTGCGGACGTCTTCCTCGATCGCCTGCGGATCGAAGATCTGCCCGGCCCGGGTGACGAGCTTGGGCAGCTTCGAGACGTCGGTGGCGTGGTTGCCCTCGATCCGCACCTCGACGATCACGTCGCCCTGCGGGGCGGCCGCGGCCGGCTGGTCCGCCACCGGTGGCAGCGGCAGTGGCTCCGGCTGCTGGGCGGCGGCGACCGCGCCGGCGAGCCAGAACGCGGCTACGGCGAGCCGCGGCGCGGTGAAACGGCCGGTGGATTGTGGGGCGCTGGTCATCGAGCGGGCCGATTCCCGGAGGGCGGCGGCGGAAGCCGCGGAGGAATAACGGAGCCTCACGGGCCACCACAAGGCGAAAAGTGTCCGCGGGTGGCCCCGAGCCGCGAGCCGGACCCTTGGAGCCTCCGCGGGACTGAAATCGCGGGTCAATTGCCCGAAAACCCCGCGTCTTGC
>CAXNJC010000117.1:0-5378 GCA_964202525.1 Pirellulales bacterium | reverse complement strand
ATTCCTCGGCAACCTGCTCGCCGTGCTGACGTGGCGCTACCTTACCGCCACGATCGCCTGCGAGGAGCGACTCACGCTCTACTACAAGCTCGAGAAAATTGCCGGCGGGCTGCTGGTGAAGCTCTACAACCTCGCCAACGGCCTGCTGTTCTGCTTTCTCGCCGGCTCGATGATCACTGTCTCGGCCACCGCCGTGGGGCCCTTCTTTCCGGCCGGAACGATCGAGATGCCGACGTTCCAGTCCACCATGCCCACGGGACCGGCGTGGGTGATCTCCTGCGTCGTGATCGGCGTGGCGATGACGCTCGTGGCGCTCAAGGGCTACGCAGTCGTGGCCCAGGTGGGGCACTACGCGGCGCCGTGGATGTTCCTGATCTTCGTGTCCTGCGCGCTTGTGACGCTCGGCCGCCTGGGGACGGCCGACCTCTGGGCCCTGCTCACGCCCGCCGAGGGTACGCCGCGGACGATCTCGTTTCTCGGAATCGTGTTCTTCGCGTGGTTCTGCAACGCCGCGATGCACATCGGGATGGCCGACCTTTCGGTGCTGAGGTTTGCGAGGAAGCCGGGCGCCGGGTGGGCGAGCGCGTCGGGGATGTTCCTCGGGCACTACGTGGCCTGGATCTGCGCGGCCTTGCTGCTCATTTACTGGGTGAGGCAGCACGGCGTGGACCCGCAGGTGGGCAAGGACCCGGGCACGATGGTCAACGACGCCGTCGGCTGGGCCGGGCTGATCTGCGTGATCATCGCGGGCTGGACGACCGCCAACCCCACGATCTACCGGGCGGGTCTCGCCTTCCAGGCCATGATCCCCGGCATCAGCCGCGCGGCTGCCACAATGCTCGCCGGCGGCCTGTGCATCGCGGCCGGCATCTTTCCCGCCTTCGCGATGAACCTGCTCGACTTCGTCGGCATCTACGGCACGATCCTCGCCCCGATCGGCGGGATCATCGTGGTCGATCACTTCCTCGCCGACGCCGTGGGGATTCCCCGCGACCCGGCGGAGCGGAGCGGGTCGGGGTTCAACGCCGCCGTGCTCGTCGCGTGGCTCGTGCCCGTGGCCGTGGCGATGTGGCTCTACAAGACGCAGGGCGTGTTCGCGTCGTACCTCCCGCTGCCGTGCACCATCGCCTGCGGCCTGCTCTACATCGTGCTCTCGAAGATGACCGCCCGCGACGCCATCGCCGTGCGCGCCTGACCCAGTGAGCCAAGGAGACACCACGTCATGAAGATGGCAGCCACGTCGGTCGGGCTTCTCGCGCTAGCCGGCACGATCGTGCCGCCGGCGGTGTTCATGCTCCAGTCGATCGCGGCGGGGCAGGGCGGTGCGCCCGCCCTCTCGCTCGACACGGTCAAGGCGATCATGCTCGTCTCGGCGGTCGCGTGGTTCGTCGCCGCCCCGTTCTGGATGAAGGTGGAGTGATCCAGGCTCCCCGTCTGTGCGCGAGGCGCGGGTGGCCTGATTGGGGTATCCTTCGCTCATGCAAGCGAGGACTTCTTCGCGATCGGTAGACCAGCGGCTCCGCGAGGCGGAGGAGCGACTCGCGCAGCACGCACGCGTGGCGAGGGCGGCTGCGATGCTCCTCTGGGCGCGAGGATTCGTCGCTCGGCAGATCGTGGCGGAGTGCGGTGCGATGTCGGACAACCGGCTCAAGTGGGAGGTCGCGATGCGGATGTATGGCGGCGATGCGACCGCGCGGGCCTTGATCCAGCGGAAGTTGGACCGTGTATCCGCCTGATGTCTTTCGCGGCACGCTCGTTCGGTTGCTCGGGATCCTCGGGCAGCTTGGGGTGCGGTGCCACCTGACCGGAGGCGTTGCGAGCGTCGCCTATGGTGAGCCGCGGATGACGCAGGATATCGATCTGGTCGTCGACAACGTGGCCCTCAGCGGGGTGCTGCCGGTGTTCTTGGAGGCCGTCGCCGGGGCGGGCTTCTTCATCGATGAGGCCGCGGTGCGAAGGGCGGTAGCCGAGCGGTCGATGTTCCAACTCTTTGACGAGGCCGAGGCCTTGAAGGTCGACGCGTATCTGCGGGAACTGATTCCCGGTGAACTGGATCACTCGGTGCTGGTCGAGGTCTTCGAGGGCGTCAGGATTCCGTGCGTTTCACGTGTGGACGCTGCCGCGTCGAAGCTGGTGCGGGCATCCCTCGGCAGCCACAGGAGCCGCCGGGATCTCCGGTGGATGCACGCCGTGATGCCAGTGGCCGACCGCCTGGAACTCGGCCGGCTGGCAGGCACCCTGGGCCAACTGGCCTTGCTCGGGGAAGTCCTTGCCGAGCCTGACGAAATCAGCGGATAAGGCTGACGGCTTGAAACCGGGCGGGAGAGCGAGTCGTACGGAGCTTCAGCGCCATGATTCGATCGTGGGTTGCCTTTTTCGGGATCGCATCGCTCGCCGCCCTCGCCGCGGCCGAGCAGCCCGGGGCGGCGAGGCGGTCGCCGATCGCGGAGTTCTACGTCGACCCGGTGCGGGTCGTCTGGCAGAGCGAGCGGGGCGTGAGCGACACGGGCACCTTGCTCGCGCCGCACCCTGGCCAGCCGGTGCTGGAGGCGCCGCTGCCCCCGTGCCTGATCGAGAGCACGCCTGCGTCGACGGGCGGCATCCTCCTCGACTTCGGCCGCGAGATCCAGGGGCACGTGCAGCTCTTCACACCCCTCACGCCCGGGAAGGAGCCGGTGCAGGCCCGCGTCCGCCTCGGGGAGTCGGCGAGCGAGGCGATGGCCGAGCTCGGCGGGAAGCGCAACGCCGGCAACGACCACGCGGTCCGGGATCAGGTTGTCACGCTCCCCTGGCTGGGCACCCAGACGATCGGCCCGAGCGGCTTCCGGTTCGTGCGGATCGACGCGGTCGACCCCGAGCGGCCGATCCGGCTCACGCAGGTGCGGGCCGTGCTCGGGATCCGCGACGTGCCGAGGATCGGATCCTTCCGCTGCTCCGACGACCGGCTCAACCGGATCTGGGAGGTGGGAGCCGACACCGTGCACCTCTGCATGCAGGACTACCTCTGGGACGGCATCAAGCGGGATCGGCTCGTGTGGATCGGTGACATGCACCCCGAGGTGAGCACGATCAACGCGGTGTTCGGATTTAACGAGGTGGTACCGGCCTCGCTCGACCTCGCCCGCGACGCCACGCCCGTCGAGAAGTGGATGAACGGCATCTCGAGCTATTCGATGTGGTGGGTGCTGATCCACGAGGAGATGTGGCGGCACCACGGCGACCGGGCCTCACTCGAGGCGCAGAGACCGTATCTCGTGGCCCTGCTGGAGCGGCTCGCGACGCTCGTGGGCCCCGACGGGCGGGAACGGATCGACGGCATGCGGTTTCTCGACTGGCCGAGCTCGCCTAACCAGGAGGGCGTGACGGCCGGCCTGCAGGCCCTGCTCGTGATGACGCTCGACGCCGGGGCGCGGCTGATGACGGACCTCGGCGACGACCGCGTGGCCGGCATCTGCAGCACCGCCGCCGACCGGGCCCGAAAAGTGGTTCCCGATCCGAACGGATCGAAGAGCGGGGCGGCGCTCCTCGCCCTCGCGGGCATGCGGGACGCGAAGGAGACGGCCGACGCCGTGCTGCTCCCCGGCGGGGCCGGTGGCGTGTCGACCTTCTACGGATTTTACGTGCTGGGCGCGCTGGCGAGAGCCGGAAAGGGGGAGGCGGCGCTCGACCTGATCCGCACCTACTGGGGCGGCATGCTCGACCTCGGGGCGACGACGTTCTGGGAGGATTTCGACCTCGCCTGGACCAAGAACGCCACGCGGATCGATGAACTGGTGCCCGCGGGCAAGAAGGACATTCACGGCGACTGCGGGGCCTACTGCTACGAGGGCTTTCGCCACAGCCTGTGCCATGGGTGGGCGAGCGGCCCCACCGCCTGGCTGTCGCAGCACGTGCTCGGTGTGTCGCCGGCGGCGCCGGGATTCGCGAAGGCCCGAATCGCGCCGGTGCTCGGCGACCTCGACTGGGCCGAGGGCACCTATCCGACGCCCAAGGGACCGATCCGCGTGCGGCACGAGAAGCGGCCCGACGGCACGCTCTGCTCGTGGGTGACCGTCCCGGCGGGCGTGGCGGTCGAGGCGGCAGGGACGACGCTCGTGACCATCGCCGCCGGCGCGGCCGTGCAGGGCATCACGCCCCGCTTCCTGCGGTGTGAATGGCTCGAGGAGCCGCACGGCATCGGCACCCGGGAGCCGCGGCTCTCGTGGATCGTCACCGCCCCCGACGCCGACCGTGGCCAGCGGCAGACGGCCTATCGGATCCTCGCGGCAAGCGCCGCCGCGCTCGCGGAGCCGGGGAAGGCCGATCTCTGGGACTCGGGCCGCGTCGAGTCGGACGAGACGCTCGGCATCGTCTACGGGGGCAGGCCGTTGGCGAGCGGCGGGCGAGTGGTCTGGAGGGTGATGGCGTGGGACCGCGACGGCCGCGAGTCGCCTTGGAGCGAGCCGGCAACGTTTTCGCTCGGGCTGCTCGACGCGGACGACTGGAAGGGGCAGTGGATCTCCAGCCGCGACGAGTCGCCGCTGCATGCCGATCCCGCGACGCTGCACCTGCCCCCGGCCCGTCACTATCGCAAGCCATTCGCGACGGCGAAGCCCGTGAAGCGGGCGGTGCTGCACGGCACGGCGCTTGGGATCGTCGACTGGTCGATCGACGGTCACCGCGTGAGCGAGGATCTCTTCCAGCCGGGCTGGGCCGACTACCACCGCCGCGTCCACGCCCGGTCGCACGACGTGACCGAGCTGCTCACGAAGCCCGGGGCCCACTGCCTCGGCGCGACCGTCGCCGACGGCTGGTACGCGGGCTACGTGGGCTACGGGCTGCTCGTCGGCTACGGTCCCCACAAGACGGGCCGCAGCATCTACGGCACGACGCCGGCCATCCTCTGCCAACTCGACATCGAGTATGCCGACGGCACCCGCGAGCGAGTGGTCACCGATCCCTCGTGGCAGGTGACTGACACCGGGCCGATCCGCGAGGCCGACTTTCTGATGGGCGAGGCGTACGACGCCCGCCGGGAGCTCGCGGGCTGGGACACGCCGACGGCGGTCGAGGGCGAGGCGCTCTGGCAGGCCGCGGTTCCCGCCGAGGCGAACGCGGCCCACAAGGCTCCGTTCTTCGAGCCGGGGCTGCGCCGGGAGACCGCCGTGGGATTCGTGAGGCCGGCCGAGATCGTGGCCTACGCAGCCCAGCCGATCCGCATCACGGAAGATGTGCCGGCACAGAGCGTCACGGAATGGAAGCCGGGCGTGTTCGTGTTCGACCTGGGCCAGAACTTCGCCGGCGTCGCGCAGCTGAAGGTGACGGCGCCGGCCGGCACCGAACTGACGCTCCGCTACGGCGAGATGCTCCATGCCGACGGCCGCGTGATGACCGAGAAT
>CAXNJC010000116.1:0-5432 GCA_964202525.1 Pirellulales bacterium | reverse complement strand
GGGGGTTCGACGGCCGGCGTCGCGGTGACGGGGGTGGGGGCGTCGGCCTCGGGGAGGGCGGTGAGCGCCGGCGTGGCGGGCTCGGCCGGGAGCACGGGTTCCACCCGCGGCGTCGGAATGTCGCGGGCATTGAGCACCCGCAGGCCGGTGTCGGCGAGCCGGCCGAGGTCTCCCGTGAGGGCGAAGCCTCCGGCCACGAGACCGACGGCGGCGAGACGAGAGAGGATCGACATGGGTGCGGCGAAGGCGAGGGTGACGACGTGAGCAGCGTGCCCGCAACTATGCCCCACGACTACCGCCGCGGCAGGCCGTCCGGCGGGCCATTCGTGCCGGTCGTACCGTCCGTGCCGAGTTATCCGCGCCACAACCCGGCGAGGAGTGGCCCACACCCCGGGACCTGCCGGCCGCACCTCGCGTGGCGCTGCCCGCATCGCTGACGCGATGGCGGCTTCCTGAGGCCCGAACTCAGCGAGGGGTTGCCCATGCCCCGCGAGCCGGCGTATGCCGCCAAGCGGAGCCAGGATGGCGAAGCGCCGGCGGCATCCGAGTGAGAGGATGCCACGATGGCATCCTCGAACGTCCGGCGACGGGGCATGGGTGACCCCGAGCCGCACGGCAGTCGGCCCGCATCGCTTACGCGATTGCGGCTTCCTGAGGCCCGCGCGCCTGTCGAGCCAGCCGCTGCCCGCATCGCTGACGCGATGGCGGCTTCCTGAGGCCCGAACTCAGCGAGGGGTTGCCATGCCCCGCGACTCCAGGACCGAGCCCCGATCCAGCCGCCGCCGATCCAGCCGCCGCCGATCAGGCCTCGGCCGGACCTTCGGCCGCCTCGCGGTCGCTCGACCAGCCGACCCGCTTCTTCGAGAGCCCGATCTTGCGCTCGTCGGTGTCGACGCGAAGGATCTTCACCTCGAGCGGATCGCCGATCTTCACGACGTCTTCGGCGTTCTCGATCTTGTCCTCGGAGAGTTCCGAGATGTGGAGCAGGCCCTCGAGGCCGTCCTCGAGACCGACGAACACGCCGAAGTTGGTGATCTTCGTCACCTCGCCCTTGACCACGTCGCCGGCCTTGTAGCGCTTCGGGATGTCGGTCGTCCACGGATCGTCGGCCATCTGCTTGAGGCCCAGCGCGATCCGCCGCCGCTGCTGGTCGACGGACAGCACCTTGCACTCGACCTCCTGCCCCTTCTCCAGCATCTCGCTGGGGTGGGTCACCTTCCGCGTCCACGACATGTCGGTCACGTGGAGCAGGCCGTCGATACCGTCGTTGATCTCGATGAAGGCGCCATAGTTGGTGAGATTCCGAACCACGCCCTTCACGATTGCGCCCGGCGGATAGTCGGCGGCCACCTTCTCCCAGGGATTCTGCTGGGTCTGCTTCATGCCCAGCGAGATTTCCTGCTTCTCCTTGTTGATCGCGAGCACTACGACCTCGACCTCGTCGCCCGGCTTCACGAGTTCGCTCGGGTGGCTGACCCGCTTCGTCCAGCTCATCTCGCTGATGTGCACGAGGCCCTCGACGCCGTCCTCGAGCTTCACGAAGGCGCCGTAGCTCATCACGTTGACGACCGTGCCCATGCACACCGTGCCCACCGGATACTTGTCGGCCACCTTGGCCCACGGGCTGGCGGTCCGCTGCTTCATGCCCAGAGCGATCTTCTCGCGCTCGCGGTCGATGTGCAGCACCTGCACCTCGATCTCCTGGTCGATCTGCACCATCTCGCTGGGATGGCCGATCCGCGCCCAGCTCATGTCGGTGATGTGGAGCAGGCCGTCGATGCCGCCGAGATCCACGAACGCGCCGAAGTCGGCGATGTTCTTGACCACGCCGCGGCGGACCTGGCCCACCTCGAGCGTCTCCATGAGCTGCTTCTTCCGCTCGGCCCGCTCCTGCTCGATGAGGGCGCGGCGGGAGACCACGATGTTGCGGCGGGCCTCGTCGATCTTGAGCACGAGGCACTGGATGCAGCGGCCGCAGTAGTCGCCGATGTCGGCCGGGCGGCGGATGTCGACCTGGCTGGCGGGCAGGAACACGTTGACACCCGAGATGTCGACGAGCAGACCGCCCTTGATCTTCCGCGTGACGAAGCCGGTGACCACGTCGTTCTCGTGGACGCTCTCCATCACGCGGAGCCAGTCCTCGATCCGACGTGCCTTCCGCTTCGAGAGCGTGATCAGGCCGCGCTGCTCCTCGAGCGAGCCGTCCTCGAACTCCTCGAGGAGCACCTTGACGGTGTCACCCACCTGCGGCGGCGGCTCGGTCTCGTCCCACTCGTTCCGCGGAATGTGGCCTTCGCTCTTGTAGCCCACATCGACGAGCACGAACTCGTCGTCGACCCGGAGCACCCTCCCCTCGAGCACCGAGTTGACCGCGAGCGTCGCGGCCGCCACCGAGTACTCCCCCTCGGGGGCTCCCGCCATGGCCAGTTCGAGTTCCTGATCGAGTTCGTCTCCGGTCTCCAGTTCGCGGATGAGATTGCGGTTGACCATGCGTGGGGGTTTTCGGGGAAAAGCGGGGTTAGGGGGAGAAAACGGGCGCGGGCCACGGGGAAAACGAGCCTCGCAGCATACCAGCCGACCACGCCCGGAACAATCGAGCATGCCCCGCGCCGCCGCCGCAGGCTGCCCGACCGATCGACCCGGCCGCCCGGCTGGCCGGCCCGCCGGCAACCTGCCGATCCGAACCAGCGGAGGAATCGTCATGGCCGCTCCGCTCGCCCCCCCGCCGGTCGCCGGGAGCACCCCCGTCCGCAGTGCCTCGCTCGGGCTCGCCCTGGCGCTGCTCGTGGCCCTGCCAGCCGCCGGGCAGTTCCTCGAGACCGACCACGCCCCCGGATCGGCGGCGCCGCGGCTCGGCGACGTCCGCACGCAGCGGTATCGGGTGGGCCTTTCGGTGACGGCCGATGGCGGCGCGTGCCGCGGCATCTATGCCACGCTCCCGGTGCCGCGGGACTGGCCGGAGCAGAAGGTGCGGATCGTCGAGGAAGACGTGACTCCCCTCGTGAAGACGCTCCGCTACCGCGAGCTCGGCGATGTGAAGCAGCTCGTGGTGGAGATCCCGGAACTGCCGGCCGGCCACCAGGCGCGGGCGATCGTGACGTTCGAACTCGAGCGGGCCGCCATCCTGCCCCCGGAAGACACGTCCGGCCTGCGGCAGCCCGACAAGCCCGACCGCGCGCTGCGGGCCCATCTCGGCTCGAGCGCCTACATCGAGGCCCGCGACCCGAAGATCGTGAAGCTCGCCCGCGAGGTGACCCGCGACCTCGACGGCTGGAAGAAGGTCGAGGCGATCTACGACACGGTCCGCGACAAGGTCGAGTATCGCAACGGCGAGTTGAAGGGCGCTCGGCGGGCCCTGGTGGACGGCTGGGGCGACTGCGAGGAGCTCACCTGCCTGTTCATCGCGATGTGCCGAGCCGAGGGCATCCCCGCGCGAACCGTGTGGGTCGAAGGGCACTGCTATCCGGAGTTCTACCTCGTGGACGCAGCCGGAGCCGGCCACTGGTATCCCTGCCAGGCCGCGGGCACGCGGGCCTTCGGCTGCATGCCCGACCAGCTCCCGATCCTGCAGAAGGGCGACGCCTTCCGCGACCCCGACCGGCCGAACAAGCCGCTCCGCTACGTGTCGGAGTTTCTCAAGGGCGCCGCTGTGACGAAGGGCTCCGAGCCGGTCGGCCAGCCCCGCATCACGTGGATCCGCGAAGGCGCCTGACGGGCCTCACTCCGCGCCGGCGGGGATGCTCGCCTCTTCGCCGATCGGACGGCCGAACTGGTCGCGAAGTACCGGCGTGAACCACCGCGGGGCGATCGGCAGGCCGGCCTCCTTCCAGGCCGTCTCGAGGCGATCGCCGGCGAGCCGGACGATCTTCTCGCGGCCGCGACCGACGAGCGTGGACCGATCGGCCCACGGCGTCACCGGGCCGTCGAAGCCGGCCGCCTTCGCCTGCGAGAGCACGGCCCCCATCGAAATCACGCCGGTGTCGCCGGGCATCAGGCGATGCGTGTGGTTCATCTCGGCAGCCGCGACGTCGCGGGGCGCGTCGGACAGCCGCACCTCCACGAGCCGACCCTGCGGCACGCGGGCGATCATGTCGAGCGGCTCGCCGGTGACGTGCAGCGCCCAGGCGTCGGCGATCGCGCCGATCCGGTCGTGCGCCACCGCCACCAGCCCGAGCAGGCCCTCGAAGGTGTGGATGAACTGGTGCGTCTTGCCTTCGCGGGCCTCCGCCTCGGGCCGGATGTTGAGGCCCAGCATGATCCCGTGCTGCGCGAGCAGGTCACCGACGTCATTGAGCCGCTTGCGGTAGAGCTCGAAGAAGTCCTTGAACGAATGCTCGTCGGACGCCGGCGCCACGGTGGTCACGGCGCGGGCCGCCTCGGCGGCCGCGGCCAGTTCCAGCCGCTTGGGCAGCGCCGCCATCTGCTCCTGGTAGTCCGCCTCCTCGGCGGTGAGATCGAGCGGCAGGTGGAAGGTGCCGCTCTTCAACCGGGCGCTTACCATCAGGCGGCGAGCATGCGGAACGCCGAACGCCTCGGCCTGCTGCTGGAAATCGAGCAGGTCGATGTCCATGGCGTCGAAGCCGAAGGACAGGGCGAGTTCGATCAGTTCGCTGGGGCGCCCCGAGAGGGGCAGGCCGACCGTGCTGAGGTTCCGAAACATGCGGACGAAACTCCCCGTGCGGGGCTCCGGGTTGGAATGATGCGGGTGGGCGAGTATGACTGACGCCTGCCTCAATGGGAAGCGCCCCGGCCGATGTCCATTCTCGAAGCGATCGTGCTGGGCGTGGTGCAGGGACTCACCGAGTTTCTGCCGGTTTCCAGCACCGCCCACCTCCGGATCGTGCCGGCCGTGTTCGGCTGGGCCGACCCGGGTGCCGCCTTTTCCGCCGTGCTCCAGACGGGCACCCTCGCGGCGATCGTGCTGGCCATGCGCCGCGACATCGCCGCCCTGGCCGCGGGCTGCCTGCGAGCCCTCCGCTCGGGCCACCCCCTCGGCACGCCCGAGGCGCGGCTCACCGCCCTGATCGCGGTCGGCACGGTGCCGATCGTGGTGGCCGGATTCGCCTTCCGTGGGCTGATCCGCGGCGAGGCCCGCCGGCTGGAGGTGGTGATCTCGGCGCTCCTCGCCGCGACGGCCCTGCTCGCCGCCGCGGAGCTCGTCACGGCGCTGCGCCGGCGGCACGGGCGGGGCGGCGGACGCGACGGGCTCGACGCCATCCGGACCGCGGACGGGATCACGATGGGTCTGGCGCAGGCGCTCGCGTTGATTCCCGGCACCTCGCGGAGCGGCGTGACGATCGCCGCCGGGATGCTGGCGGGCCTCGACCGCCGCACGGCCGCGCGGTTCTCGTTCCTCCTGTCGCTGCCCGCCGTGACGGCCGCGGCGCTCCTCGAGGCCTGGCAGCAGCGGCACGAGATTCTCGGCAGCGGCC